>CALDSL010000295.1 GCA_937920255.1 uncultured Anaerolineaceae bacterium
CCCAATATAAAAAGACGTGTCCGTGAATTTTCGCTTATTTCCAGAGATCCCGTCCTCTTTCTCAGCCTGCTGATCGCTGGAATCATCATCTTTCTCTTCGTCATCTATCCTATATTCCGCACAGTCTCGCGCGGCTTTTTTAACAACGAGGGCGTCTGGGATCTGACCTATTTCGCTCGTTATTTTGACAATTATTACGGCCCCGGGCTGCGCCGCGCATTTGCCGATACGATGACGATGGGTTTGCTGACCGCCATCTTCGGCACGCTGGTGGGGTTCATTTTTGCCTACGCCACGGTACGTTGCAACATCCCCGGCAAGAACCTCGTCCACTGGCTGGCGCTGCTGCCCACGGTTTCACCGCCGTTCGCCCTGGCGCTCAGCCTCATCCTGCTGTTTGGGCGCAACGGTCTCATCACAAAAAAGGTGCTGGGGATTACCTTTGTGCAGGGCATGAATGACATTTACGGCATGGACGGGCTGGTGCTGGTGCAGACCATCACCTTTTTCTCGGTGGCGTACCTGATCCTGCGCGCCATGCTGGAACGCTTGAACCCGGCCATGGAAGAAGCCGCGGCCAGCCTGGGCGCCAGCCGCATGCACATCTTCCGCACGGTGACGCTGCCGCTGCTGATCCCGGGTATCGCCGGGTCGTTCCTGCTGCTGTTCGTCGAATCGCTGGCCGACCTGGGCAACCCGCTGTTTATCGCCGGCAACAAGACGGTGCTCTCGGCGCAGATTTTCCTGGCCGTGATCGGCGAGTATGACTACCAGAAGGCCTCGGCGCTGTCGTTCGTGCTCATCATCCCCACCCTGGTGCTGTTTCTGGTGCAGCGCTATTACGTCAACCGCCGCTCGTACATCTCGATCACCGGCAAACCGGCCACTTCGCAAATCACTGAAAAAGACCCGATCATCCGTTGGGGCACCAACATCCTGGCGTACCTGATCTGCATCTTTATCGTCTTGCTGTATGCCACCATCGTGTACGGGTCGTTCAGTTTCACCTGGGGCGTCGATTTTACCCCCACCCTGCGGCACTGGAACCTGACCCTCACCCGCGGCGTCGAGGCGATCCTCGATACGACCTTCCTGAGCGCGCTAGCGACGCCATTCGCGGCGCTGCTGGGCATGGTGATCGCCTGGCTGGTGGTGCGCAAGAACTTCAGCGGCAAAGAAGCGCTGGACTTCAGCTCGAACCTGGGCGGCGCCATCCCCGGCACCATCCTCGGCATCGGCTTTATTCTGGCTTTCAACAAGCCGCCGCTGGCCATCGCCGTGGTGATCTACGCGCTGCTGGCGCTGTTCTTCGCCCAGGTGGTTGGGAAAAATACCTCGGAACGCTTGATCATTTTGATCCTGGGAACCGCGGCCGGCGTGCTGATCAGCAAGCTGGAACTAGCAATGGTCTACTACGTGGTGGGCGGGCTATTCATCCTGCTCGGCGCGGTGCTGTTCGCGGCCAACCGTAAGATCGCCCCGGCCCTGGTGGTGATGCTGGCCGGCCTGTACACCATGAGCGCCAACTGGGCCAACCAGATCGCGAAGCCGATTGGCGATTACAGCCGCACCATGGAACGCGGTTTTCTCAGCAACGCCATCTTCCAGTTTGCCGATTACATCCGCGCGCTGCTGCAGCCGACCCCGGCGCTGCTGGCGCTTGGTTTGTTCATCCTCGGTGTAGTCTTCCTCACCAGTCTCAATAACCGGCCGGCGCGCCTTGTGGCGGGCATCATCGGGCTGCTGGTGCCGTGCGCGCTGATGTTCACCGGCGTGCCATTCGCGCTGGTGGGAGGCGCGTACATCATCATGGCAGCCTACATTGTCCGCAGCCTGCCGGCATCGGTGCGCGCGGGCGTGGCTTCACTGCAACAAATCGACCCGTCAATTGAAGAAGCATCCAACAGCCTGGGCGCCGACGCGCAGTACACCTTCCGCAAAGTCACCCTGCCGCTCATCCTGCCGGCGCTGCTGGCGGGTTTGATCTTCAGCTTTACCCGGCACATGACCAGTCTTTCCGCCATCATCTTCCTGGTAAACGCCAAGTGGAGGATTGTAACTGCCTCCATCCTCAGCGAATGGGAACAGGGCGGCGTCAGCATCGCGGCGGCGTATTCGACCGTGATTATCGTGCTGGTACTGATTGCCATCTTCGTCTTGAATATCATCACCCGCAAACTCTTCCGCGGGCGTGGTGGTATCGACATCAGCCAGGGAATGTAAAACGAACCACGTGAGGAACATGCCATGTACCTGACCTTAGAGAACATCACCAAAACCTTTCCACCGCGCGGCGGCACATCCGAAGTCAACGCGGTGAAGAATGTCAATCTGGAGATCAAAAAGGGCGAGCTGGTGACCCTGCTGGGGCCGTCTGGTTGCGGCAAAACCACTACCCTGCGCATGATTGCCGGGTTCGAATTCCCGACCCAGGGCGAGATCGTCCTGGACGGCAAGCAGATCAACCAGCTTCCGCCGCACAAACGCGACATGTCGATGGTATTCCAGAGCTATGCCATCTTCCCGCATTTGAATGTGTTCGAAAACGTGGCCTACGGGTTGAACGTTCAGCGGCTGTCGAAGGACACGATTAAGCGGCGCGTGGATAAGGTGCTGGATCTGGTGCACCTGGAAGGCTACGGCGAGCGAGCGCCCAATGCGCTTTCCGGCGGCCAGCAGCAGCGCGTGGCCCTGGCGCGCGCCCTGGTGATGGAGCCGAAAGTGCTCTTAATGGACGAACCCCTGTCCAACCTGGACGCCAAGCTGCGCGAAGAAATGCGCATGGAAATTCGCCGCATCCAGCAGGAACTGAACATCACCAGCGTGTACGTGACCCACGACCAGATCGAGGCCATGACGCTTTCCGACCGGATTGTGATCATGAACAACGGTATCATCGAGCAGATTGGCACGCCGATGGACATTTACCGTTACCCGAAGAGCAAATTTGTCGCAAACTTCATTGGTCGGGCCAACTTCATCCCGGGCGTGATTGCCGGAAAAACAAACGGCAAGCTGTCGATCAACGCGCTGGGCAAGGTGCTGGATATCCCCAAGGCGCAGGAAGATTTCTCGGTCAACGACGATGTGACCCTCATCATCCGCCCGGAAATCGTAAAAGTGCAACGCGACACGGGGGAGTACGAAGGCCTGATCAAGCGCGCCGTGTACCTGGGCGACCTGGTGGAGTACGAAGTGGACATCAGCGGCCAGACCATCACCGGGGTGGAAACCGACCCCGACCGCATGGAAGTCATCCCGGCTGGTTCGAAAGTCTTTGTGCACTTCCCGGAAAAACACATCCGGGTGCTGCCTGTGGAGAATGGCAATGCCTGATGTAGACGTTTTGATGGTGGGCAATTTTGCCAAAGACAAATTGATCGTAGATGGGGTGGAAGAAATCGCCTCGGGGGGCGGCGTGTATTACGGCAGCGTGGTGATCAAGCGCCTGGGGCGCAGCGTGGCCGTGGCCACCCGGCTGCACCCGCAGGATTTTCACCGCCTGGACGAGTTGAAAGCGGAGGGCATCCCCGTCTACCCGGTGGCCGCCAGCGGTACCTCTGGCATCGCCAACTTCTACCAGTCGAGCGATATGGAGCGCCGCATCTGCAAGCCGATCGGGTTTGGCGGGCAGTACCGCGCGGAAGAAATCCCGGATCTGGATGCGCGGGTGATCATGCTGACTCCGCTCTACGCCGGCGAAGTGGACCTGGCGCTGCTCAAAGACCTGGCCGGGCGCGCTCCGCTGGCGATGGACATTCAGGGATTTATCCGCGTGCCGGTGGAAGATGGGCTGGAGTTCCGCCCGTGGCCTGAAATGCGCGAAGGTCTGAAGCACGTCACCTTCCTGAAAGTGGACCGCGCCGAAGCCGAGTTTCTGACCGGCGCGCACGACCTGGCCGAGGCCGCGCGGCTGATCCACGCCATGGGGCCGAAGGAGATCGTGCTGACCGAATCGTCGGGCGTGACCGCATCGGTGAATGGGGATACGTTCTTCGCGCCCTTCAACCCGCGTTCGCTGGCCGGGCGCACCGGGCGCGGCGACACCTGCTTCTCCACCTATATCGCCAAGCGGCTGGACGGCAGCGCTGAAGAGGCCTGCCGCTGGGCAGGCGTGGTCACCTCGCTCAAACAGGAAACCCCCGGACCGTGGCGCGGCAGCGCCGTAGAAGTCGAGCAAATCCTCTCGCAGCAGTAACCGCCTGTCTTCTACAGGAGTAACCATGGACGACAACTTGTTGTATTACACCCGGCAGAGCGTCATTTCTGACCCGGGGCCGTTTGCCAACCTGTACGCCAGCCTGCCCACCCCGTTGGAAGACCTGGTGAGCGTCGTGCAGGGTACAACCATCCACGTGTTTTGGGGCAGCCGCTACGGCGTGGAGCTTGCCCCCGAGCGGCAGGGCGAAGTGCAGCTGCGCGGGATGCAGCCGCGGCTGGCTCGCGTTCTGGAGCTGGACCCGCGCCCGCTGACCGAGCCGCGCAGCCCGGACCGGAAACTGGTGGGCAACTGCCGCGACCACACTCTGCTGCTGGTTTCGATGCTGCGCCACCAGGGCGTGCCCGCGCGGGCGCGCTGCGGTTTTGGGGCGTATTTCCGGCCCAACCATTATGAGGATCACTGGGTGGCGGAATACTGGAACGCTGAGCAGCAGCGTTGGGTGCTGGTGGACGCGCAACTGGACGCGCTGCAGCGTGAAGTGATGCAGATCCCGTTCAATCCGCTGGACGTGCCGCGCGACCAGTTCATCGTGGGCGGCAAGGCCTGGCAGATGGCGCGCAGCGGCGCAGCCGACCCCGACAACTTTGGCATCTTTGATATGCGTGGGTTGGGCTTTATTCGCGGCAACCTGGTACGCGACCTGGCGGCGCTCAACCGCATGGAACTGCTGCCGTGGGACTGCTGGGGCGTGATCCTCTCGGAGAATATGGCTGACGCGGACGACCTGCGCCTGCTGGATGAAGCCGCCGCGCTGACCGCGGTGGACGACCCAGATAGTGACCAGTCGCGCGCGCTGTATGAGACCAATCCGCGCCTGCGCATGGACGGCAGCCTGCTCAGTTTTGTCAATGGTGCGATGGTCGAAGTGCGGATTGGTGGGTGAAAACTTTCCGTTTTCACCCACCTCTAGCATTTTTGTTGGCTATTCCTCGATGTAGTAAAAGCCGATCGCATCCAGCCATTTTCCGGCATGGCCGTGAAAACCGACGAATCGCATATTCGTTATGGAGCGCAGTTGGACGACCTTACTCAATCCAGGGTCCAATGATTCTGGGATGCAGACGAGTTCCTTCTCCTTCTTGTTATGCCTGCGAATAACAAAAATCAATTGGCACACGAACACGTCACTATACACCCCGATCTCTTCAATGTAATCACCTTGCGCTAGCGTTAAAGTATAGCGTTTACCGCCAAGGTCGGGGGCATGTTCCGGGCTTGTCCAAGCTTTTCCATCCCTCGCCCTTGCCGTCCACTGGAATTTCGTAAGCACCCAACGAGACGCCTTTCGAATATCACCCTTAATCACAACAGCCCCGTGAGGGATAGAGGGCTGCCAATAAACCGAATCGAACCGGATGCTCGTAATCCCTTCCACATTCTTAATTCCGATTTCATCATCAAAAACATTCCCGCCTGGACCACCAAAAAGGTCAGACTTGATGATCCTGCGTTTCTTTAACTTCTCCTCGTAATACTCGGGGAAGCCTTTTTGGATTTCTCCTTGCCTGCGCTTATCCTTGAGCACCAGTTCCGGTAAGTCCGCCGAGCATCCGCGGATCAGCGGATCGGGATCAGGCAGATCCATGCTGCCTGCATTGTCACTCAAAGCCCGCCCGAGAAGTTTTGTCAGCCTTTCGATATCCGCGCGGATAAACTTGTAGTACTCGGTTGGCAAATAGACCGGATACTCCTGCCTGATTTCTTTGTCCAGGTAGGTGCCATTCTCGTATGCCGAGGTATAAGCACCGAGCACCAGATCGTAACCGGCAAGATAACGCAGGTATTTATCGCGGGTTTTCCAGGCTGGTTCGAGCGCAGCTTTCAACTGCTTCTTGATGTTGAGCGCATCGGCAACACGAATATCGTCTTCCAGCACGAAATTTGTCCAGGGCGTATAGGTGGCCGCGATCAGGCTGATGGCATTCTTCTCGGTGAAATAAGTGCGCCAGTATTTCATCAGATCATCCAAAGAGATACCTTCCGGAGCCGCGAGACCTCCGCTTTGATAAAAGCTGAACTCGGTTCGGGCTTGTGCTGTGTGCTGGCTGATTGCCTTTGACATGGATACACTGGCATCGACCTTGACAGCGCCGATACCGAACGAAGTCTTCAGGCTGGCGGCGATATTCTGTTTGTCTGTGGTGCTGCTGGCAATCACCTTCAGAAAGATGATCAATTCCGCGCCGTAGTCCAACTGGCTGCAGAAATAATCACCGTACTGCTGCACCAGACCACCGGGGTCGCGCATGTATTCCAGGATGGTGTTTTTGGTTTTCGGCCCCATCTCCAGCATTCCGCGCTTGTAGACGGCATTGCCCCGGATGGTAACAAACAAGGTGTTAGCAGACGATTCAGTTTCATGCATATAGTCGGCTGTGCCTTCGACCGAGTTCCCCATGTAGCTGGCGGCCATCTGCGCATGAATATTCAGCTTGGAGGCGAGTTCCTGCAAGGATTCGCTGATTTCCAAATGCAGGTCCAGGTCAGGGCTAACCTGCTCCTCTACGGTGTTCAATGCTTCTTTGGTGAAGAGCGACGCCTTGATACGGTCTAGGCTGAAGGAGTTGAACCCCTCACCTAACCGCGCAACTTTCGTGCGAAGCACAATATCCTTGCTAATCCCCAATTCGTACGGTTCCATCGCACACGCTCCTTTTACACAAATGGATGCCAGAAAAATTCCGGCGAGGGCAAAGAAAGATCTTCTGGCGCCAGCAACAGTAAAACATCGCCCGTGACCGGATGGCGATGGATGGCTTCCGTGATGGATTCACCGGATCACCTCTACATACTGGTAAAAAACGTTAAGCACCAACACTTGGGAATTTTTATAATTTTGACCAACAATGCGGATTACATTTATTGTAACAATATCACAGGAATTTTCCAGTACTCAGATCTTCTTCCCGTAACCGAAGAAAACCTATTACGATGTATAAGGCATTGTTGATTGACTTTAACAAGATTTTATCCTAATATAATATTGTACTCATTTCAATTTCGAAACATCGGAAGACCATGGAAGCATCCGCAGCGTTCCTTGCCGACCAGCTAAAAATGAAGGGCATCCGGCCTTCGTACCAGCGCGTGAAAGTGCTGGATTATCTCAACCGGGAAGGAGGTCACCCCACGGTGGAGGATATCTACCGCGCGCTGTCGCCGGATATTCCTTCGCTGTCGAAAGTCACCATCTACAATACCCTTCGCGCTTTTGTGGCAGCAGGACTGGTACGGGTTGTGGAAATCGACGAGGGGCAGATGCACTATGACACCACCCTCGAGGACCACGGCCACTTTATGTGCGAAGCCTGCGGGACGATCTACAACTTCCCGGTGAATATCGATCCGTTTCCGATTGAGGGATTGAAACAGTTTGTGATTACGCAAAAAAGTGTTCACTTCAAAGGGCTCTGCCCGAATTGTCTCGACAACCCCAGCACGACCAATAAGGAGAAAAACAAATGACTGATGCGAGTAATAATCCTGTATTAGGCATGGGCGCGGCCAACCAGCCTTCGCGGCGCGGCACGCAAAACAAGGACTGGTGGCCGAACCAGTTGGACCTCGGTGTCCTGCACCAGCACTCCTCCCTGTCGAACCCGATGGGTGAGGAGTTTGATTACGCCGAAGAATTCAAGAAGCTGGACCTGGCGGCCGTCAAAAGCGACATCTTCGCGCTGATGAAGCAGTCGCAGGACTGGTGGCCGGCCGATTTTGGCCATTATGGCCCGCTGTTCATCCGCATGGCCTGGCACAGCGCGGGCACCTACCGCGTGCACGATGGTCGCGGCGGCGCGGGCGCCGGCACGCAACGTTTTGCGCCCCTCAACAGCTGGCCGGATAACGCCAACCTGGATAAGGCGCGCCGGCTACTGTGGCCGATCAAGAAGAAGTACGGCCGCGCCATCTCCTGGGCCGATCTGCTGGTCCTGGCCGGCAACTGCGCCCTTGAATCGATGGGCTTCAAAACCTTCGGCTTTGCCGGTGGGCGCGAAGACGTGTGGGAACCCCCGGAGGATATCTACTGGGGCAGCGAAGGCAAATGGCTGGAAGACCAGCGCTACAGTGGCGAACGCGAATTGGAAAATCCACTGGCCGCGGTGCAGATGGGCCTGATCTACGTCAACCCGGAAGGCCCGAACGGCGTGCCGGATCCGCTGGCCGCCGCCAAAGACATCCGCGAGACCTTCGCGCGCATGGCGATGAATGACGAAGAAACCGTGGCGCTGATCGCCGGCGGGCACACCTTTGGCAAAACCCACGGCGCGGGACCCGCGACGCATGTGGGGCCGGAACCGGAAGCGGCCGGGCTGGAAGATCAGGGTTTGGGTTGGAAGAGCACCTACGGCAGCGGCAAAGGCGGCGATACGATCACCAGCGGCCTGGAAGTCACCTGGACCTCCACCCCCACCCGCTGGAGCAGCAACTTCCTATGGAATCTGTTTGGTTACGAGTGGGAACTGACCAAGAGCCCGGCAGGCGCGCACCAGTGGATCCCCAAGCACGGCATGGGCGCCAACTCGGTGCCGGATGCGCACGACTCGACCAGGCGCCATCCCCCGGCCATGCTCACCACCGATCTGGCCCTGCGCGTTGACCCCGCCTACGAAAAGATTTCGCGGCGCTTCCTGGAAAACACGGAAGAATTCGCAGATGCCTTCGCGCGGGCGTGGTTCAAACTGACCCACCGCGATATGGGCCCCCGCGTGCGCTATCTCGGACCGGAAGTCCCGGCGGAGGAATTGATCTGGCAGGATCCGGTTCCCGCGGTGGATCACGAACTGGTCAACGCCGAGGATATCGCGGCGCTCAAGGCCCGCATCCTGGCTTCGGGGCTGTCGATCTCCGAACTGGTCTACACAGCCTGGTCGTCAGCGGCCAGCTTCCGCGGCTCGGACAAGCGCGGCGGCGCCAACGGCGCGCGCATTCGCCTGGCCCCGCAGAACGATTGGGAAGTCAACCAGCCCGAACAACTGCACAAAGTGGTGCAGACGCTGGAAGGCATCCAGCAGGCATTCAACGGCGCGCAGACCGGCGGCAAAAAGGTTTCGCTGGCCGACCTGATCGTGCTGGGCGGGTGCGCAGCCGTTGAGCAGGCGGCCAAGAACGCCGGCTACGAAGTCAGCGTTCCCTTCACGCCTGGCCGCACCGACGCCTCGCAGGAACAGACAGATATGCTGTCCTTCAAGGTCATGGAGCCGGTGGCGGACGGGTTCCGCAACTACCTCCGTACCAAACATCACCTGCCGGCCGAAGAACTGCTGGTCGACCGCGCGCAGTTGCTCACCCTCACCGCGCCGGAGATGACCGTGCTGCTGGGCGGCATGCGCGTTTTGAACGCCAACTACGACAAGGCCCAGCACGGTGTCTTCACCCACCGGCCGGAGACGCTCACCAATGACTTCTTCGTCAACCTGCTGGATATGGGCACGATGTGGGAAGCGGCGTCGCCGGATCGGGAAGTGTTCGTGGGCTGCGACCGGGCAACCGGCGCGCAGAAGTGGACCGCCACCCGCGTCGACCTGCTCTTCGGCTCGCATTCCCAACTGCGCGCTTTGGCGGAAGTCTACGCCTGCGACGACGCCCAGGAGAAGTTCGTGCACGACTTTGTGGCCGCCTGGGACAAGGTGATGAACCTCGACCGGTTCGAGCTGGCCTGAGCGAAACGCGCATGAAGGAGTATCGCACCGGTTTTCTCAGGCAACAACGACAACACTGCTCAGCGTACTTTCCTCAGAAAACCCATGTGGCGGAATAGATCAAATAATCGGAGAGGGCGGCCATGCCGCCCTCTCCTCATTTCTGTGATGTTTCTTACTTCACGTACTGATCAATGTTATCCTGGTTGATTAAGGTGAAATTCACCAGGATCTCTTTCTCTACGGTCTCACCCTTGGCCAGCTTCACGATGGTTTCCATGGCAGTCTTGCCCTGCTCAGTGGTGCTCTGCGAAACCGTCGCGGCCAATCGACCTTCTTTCACAGCAGCCAGCGCATCCGGCGTAGCGTCCAGGCCAAAGATCTTAATTTTGTCCTGAAGTTTGGCGTCTTCAACGGCCTTTAATGCGCCAAGCGCCATTCCGTCATTGTTCGCAACAATCGCGGATAATTCGGTGCCGGTCTGCAACCAGTTTTCGACCAGCTTGAGGGCTTCGTCAGTCTTCCAGTTGCCACTGCCTTCAAAAACGACCTTGATGTCGGGGTAATCTTTGAGGACCTGATTGTATCCTTCCGTGCGGCCAAGCTGCGCGTCCGATCCCATCGGGCCATACAGGAAGGCCACATTGCCCTTCCCACCGATCGCTTCGACAGCGGCTTTCATTTCCATGATGCCGCCGTCGACATTGCTAACACCCACAAAGGCACTCGCAGCCTCTGGTTTGCTGATCGCCTGGTTCACCACAACAACCGGAATTCCAGCCTTGGTTGCGGCTTCAATCGCCGGAACGAGACCGTCCACGGATGCCGGCTCGATGATGATCCCATCGATACCCTGGGTTACCGCGGTTTCGAGTTGGCTGGCCTGCTTGGCAGCGTCCTGACCGCCATCATAAACCGTCACCTCGACACCCAACTCGGCGGCTTTGGCTTTCACAGCGTCAGACATCTCGATGGTAAAGGCGTTGGTCATGTGGCTCATGAACAAACCGAACTTCTGCCCCTCTGCCGCGGGAGCAGCCTGGGGCGTGCAAGCGCTCAAGATACCCAGAACGAGTATCGCCAGCATGAGAATGTGGGACCACTTCTTCGTAATCATTTTTCCTCCATTGAAACGTAAAAAAGGGTTGTTGGGTGATAGAAACATGGGTTGGTAATGATTGTTTATGTTTTCTCCTTTCCTTTCGTATCCAGAAGAACGGCGACAATGATGATGGTTCCCTTAATGATCAACTGAAGGTGTGAGGAGACGTTCAAAATATCCAACCCGTTGCCAATGACAGCGATCAAGAGAGCACCAATCACAGTACCGTACCATTTCCCCGCGCCGCCCGACATGCTCACACCACCGATAATCACGGCGGCGATTGCGTCCAGCTCGTAGCCCTGCCCGGCAGTTGGGTTTCCCGAAATGATGCGCGAAGCCAGCAACAAACCCGCTAATCCAGCCAGCACGCCCGTAATGGTATACACGGCTAGCTTGATCCGCTTGACATTGATGCCGGAAACCTTCGCGGCGATTTCATTGCCCCCAATCGCATATACGCGCCGGCCAAATACCGTGCGCGTGAGGATCGTCGCAAAGATCGCTATAATGACGACAAAAAATATCACCAGATGCGGGATGACATTTAAGAAAAAACCACCCGCGATCACCTCAAACTCTTTGGTTACGTTAAATACCGGTTGCCCATTGGCGGCAATTAACGCGACGCCGCGCACAATGGTCATCGTCCCCAATGTGACGATAAAAGAGGGAATGTTGCCATACGCAACCCCATAACCATTGATCAGGCCAACCACGCCCCCAACCACCAATGCCAATATTACCGGCACGATGAGAGGATATTCGCCTGGGTGGGCGAATGTGGCCGCGATAACCCCAGCCAATGCCACCGTGGAGCCAACGGAAAGATCAATTCCACCCGAGATAATAACGAACATCATTCCGGTCGCAAGAATTCCATTGATGGAGGCTTGCTTTAAGATATTGATCAGGTTGGCGGGTCGCGCAAATGCATTCGGCGAGAGTATCGTGAGCACGATTAAGACAATGATAAAGGCGATAAAAATGCCCAACTCACGGAAAGTGTTCGAGTTCATCAGACGGGAGGAGTACGATCTGGTTTTTTCAGTCATGGTCAGGCTACCTCAATGGTGGATGTGTCAAATTTTGAAGCCAGGCGCATTATGTTCTCTTGTGAAAATTCGGAGCGCTGCAACTCCCCGGTCAGACGTCCGGCGGCAAGCACCAGAATGCGGTCCGAAAGCCCCATAATTTCCGGAATATCCGACGAAATCATTAAAATCGCTTTGCCGGCTTTGGCTAGCTCACCAATCAAAAGATAGATATCCCGCTTCGCGCCTACGTCGATACCGCGTGTCGGCTCGTCGAGGATGATGATATCCGGCTCCGTAAGCAGCCATTTTCCAAGCACAACCTTTTGTTGATTGCCGCCGCTCAGGGTTGAGATGAGACTTTGACGCGAAAAGACACGGATACGCATGCGGCCGATCTGGCGTTCTACCGTGTCGGCTTCTTTTTGGAAGTTGATCATTCCCAAGCGTGCGAACGAATTTAGCCCGACGATGGAGATATTGTGCTCAACGCTGCCTTTGAGGTTCAGCCCGGTATACTTGCGATCTTCCGTGATCAATGCAATCTTATTACGGATTGCCTGGCTGGGGTGGCGCAGGTTAACCGCTTTCCCGTGAATGTTGAGAACCCCGGAAGTAGGCAAATGCATGCCAAAAATGGTTTCTACCAGTTCAGACCGGCCTGCGCCAACCAGCCCAGCCAGGCCTAGAATCTCACCAGCATGCAGGTCGAAACTGACCTCGTGAAAGTGTTTCCCGCGAGAAAAATTACGCACCTGCATCACCACAGGCCCCCGCTCGACTTCCTGCTTGGGGTAGATTTCAGTAATTTCCCGTCCCACCATCAGCCGGATCAAACGCTCCTGATCCATGTTCCCGATGTGTTCCGTGGCTATCTTTTGACCGTCTCGCAGGACGGTGATGCGATCTGCGATCTTGAATACCTCATCCAGTTTATGCGAGATATAAATTACGGCCACATTCGATGCTTTGAGCTTGGCAATCTGTTCGAAGAGATGGTTGATTTCCCGATCCGTGATGGCAGAGGTTGGCTCGTCCATAATGACCACTTTGGCCGAAACCGAAATCGCCTTGGCAATCTCCACCAACTGCTGCTGGGC
>CALDSL010000296.1 GCA_937920255.1 uncultured Anaerolineaceae bacterium
CGCGCATCGACTACAGCCCGGTGATGAAGCAGCGCGCCGACGCGGTGATCTGCCATGAGAGTCAGGGCGGCAGCAGTCTCAGCCGCGGACCGTTTGGCTGGCTGCGGCGACTGTTTGGCGCGCGCGAAGTGTTCATGCGCTCGTACCCGCCGGCTGAGAAAGATGTGTGTGAGGCGGATTTGTTTGAGGGTATTTAAAGTGAAGTTCCCTCCCGTAAGGACATCGGGACGATGTGAGCCTCGTCGAAGGGTACGGAGCTCAGGGTCCTTCTATCGATTTTCGAATTCCAGCCCCTCATCCCCACGCTCCACGCGGATGGTGTCGCCGGGGGAGAACTCGCCGGCCAGGACTTTGAGCGCCAGCGGGTCCTGCAGCTCGCGCTGGATGGCGCGTTTGAGCGGGCGGGCGCCAAAGCTGGGATCGTAACCGGTCTCGGCCAGGTAGGCCAGGGCTTCGGGGGTCATGTCGAGCGTGAAGCCGCGTTCGGCCAGCAGTTCTTTCACCCGGCTCAACTGGATAGCGACGATGCGGGTCAGATCGTCACGGGTAAGGCTGTGGAAGACCACGATCTCATCGATGCGGTTAAGAAACTCGGGCCGGAAGTGCGCCTGAAGGGCGCGCAGGATCTGGTCGCGCGTGGCGGGCGTATTGCTGCTCCACAGTTCTGCGCCCAGGTTGCTGGTCATGATCACCACCGTATTGCGGAAATCGACCGTGCGTCCCTGGCCGTCGGTCAGGCGGCCGTCATCCAGCAACTGGAGCATGACATTGAACACCTCGGGGTGCGCTTTTTCGATCTCGTCGAACAGCACCACGCTGTACGGGCGGCGGCGCACGGCTTCGGTCAACTGGCCGCCCTCGTCATAGCCGATGTATCCCGGCGGGGCGCCGATCAGGCGCGAGACGGTGTGCTTTTCCTGGTATTCGCTCATGTCGATGCGGATCATGGCATGGTCGTCGTCGAACAGGAAGTTGGCCAGCGAACGCGCCAGTTCGGTCTTGCCGACGCCGGTAGGGCCCAGGAAGATAAACGAGCCAATCGGGCGGTTGGGGTCCTGCAAGCCGGCGCGGGCGCGGCGCACCGCGTTGGCCACCACGCGCAGCGCCTCTTCCTGGCCGACCACGCGCTCACGCAGCCGTTCTTCCATGTGGATCAGCTTCTGCATTTCGGCTTCCATCAGGCGCGAAACCGGGATGCCGGTCCAACGCGAGACGATGGCGGCAATTTCTTCCGCGTCGACCTCTTCCTTCAGCAGCGCGCCCTCGCTCTGCAGGCTCTGGATCTGCTGCTCAGCGGCTTCGCGCTGGCCTTCCAGTTCGCGCAGCGTGCCATAGCGCAGTCGCGCGGCCTGTTCCAGGTTGGCGCTGCGTTCAGCCTGTTCGATCTCACGTTCGGCCTGCTCGATCTTTTCTTTAATCTCGCGCAGTTTGCCGATGGCCTCTTTTTCGGTCTGCCAGCGCGTCGTAAGTTCGCTGGAGCGCTCGCGCAGATTGGCAAGATCCTGTTCCAGCTTCTGCAGCCGTTCCTGCGAGGCCTTGTCCTTTTCTTTCTGCAGCGCCTGGCGCTCGATTTCAAACTGCATGATCTGCCGGTCGACTTCATCCAGCGCCTGGGGCTTCGAGTCGATTTCGGTGCGCAGCCGCGCCGCGGCCTCGTCGATCAGGTCGATGGCCTTATCGGGCAGGTGGCGCTCGGTAATGTAGCGGTTGGAAAGGGTTGCCGCGGCGATGACCGCGCCATCGGTGATGCGCACGCCGTGATGCACCTCGTAGCGCGCCTTCAGACCGCGCAGGATGCTGATGGTGTCTTCCACGCTGGGCTCTTCCACCAGCACGGGCTGGAAGCGGCGCTCGAGCGCCGGGTCTTTTTCGACGTGCTTGCGGTATTCGTCAATGGTGGTGGCGCCGATCATGTGCAGCTCGCCGCGCGCAAGCATGGGCTTGAGCATGTTACCCGCGTCCATCGCGCCTTCGGCAGCGCCCGCGCCGACCACGGTGTGCATTTCGTCGATAAACAGGATGATCTGGCCTTCGCTCTCAGTGATTTCTTTGAGCACCGCCTTGAGGCGCTCTTCAAATTCGCCGCGGTACTTGGCGCCGGCGATCAGCGCGCCCATATCCAGTTGCACCAGGCGTTTGTTTTTCAAACCTTCGGGAACGTCGCCGTTGACCATGCGCTGCGCCAGCCCTTCGACGATGGCGGTTTTCCCCACGCCGGGGTCGCCGATCAGCGCCGGGTTGTTCTTGCTACGGCGGGAGAGGATCTGCACCACGCGGCGGATTTCTTCGTCGCGGCCGATGACGGGGTCCATCTTGCCCTGTCGGGCGGCGGCGGTCAGGTCGCGGCCGTATTTTTCCAGCGACTGGTAGGTATCTTCGGGATTCTGCGAGGTGACGCGCTGCGAGCCTCGCACGCCCACCAGCGCTTTGAGGATCGCGTCACGTGTCAGGCCGAACTGGGCCAGGCGCTTGCCCTCGATGCTGTCGGTCAGCGCCATGAGGATGTGTTCGGTGCTGACGTACTCGTCCTGCATCCCGCGCGCGATGGTCTCGGCGCTGTTGAGCACATCGCTGGCCGGGCGGGATAGGCCCACCTGGCTGGGGCTGCTGCCGTACACCTTGGGCCGATTTTGCAAATCCTGCTCCACGGCCTGGCGCAGACCTGCCGCACTGCCGGCCACGCGCGTGACCACCGCCGGGACGACGCCGTCCGGCTGTTCCAGCAGGGCCAGCAGCAGGTGCGCCGGCTCCAAGTTCTGGTGGTTCATGCGCTGCGCCACCTGTTCGGCGGAAAATATGGCTTCTTGTGCTTTCTGTGTAAATCGATCAATATTCATATATTCTTCTCCAAAAGCAGGCAAGTAGAGACGCATGATTTAGCGCCTCTACCGCTTGTGGGTCTGGTTTTCATTAATGATAGGCTGAAACTATGAGAAGCGCGTTACCAGTTTATAAGAATTGCATCATCGGGGGTACAATTTTGGTAGCGGGGAATTTTCTCGCGTTTGAAAGGAGAACAAAATGCAACCTGTGAAACGAGCGTTGAATATCGCCCACCGCGGCGCGCGGTCGCTGGCGCCGGAAAACACGCTGCTGGCCGCCCGCCGGGCAGTGGCGATGGGCGCGGATATGTGGGAACTGGACGTGGCCATGACCGCCGACGGCGTGCTGGTGGTGATCCACGATGACACGCTGGAACGCACATCCAATGCGCGCGAGGTCTACCCCGATCGCGCGCCGTGGGGGGTGCACGAGTTTACTTTTGAAGAACTGCGCAAGCTGGATTACGGCGCGTGGTTTGTGGAAAGGGATCCGTTTGGCCAGATCGCCGACAATGTGATCACCGCCGGCGACCTGGCGCTGTACAGCCAGGTGCCGATCCCCACGCTGGAAGAAGCGCTGGGCTTCACCAAGGAGTACCGCTGGAAGGTGAATGTCGAGATCAAAGACCTGACCGGCAAACCGGGCGACGCGCAGGTGGTCGAGCAGGTGACGGCGCTGGTCGAGCGCCTGAACATGACCGGCTCCACGATGATTTCCTCGTTCAATCACGACTATATTGTGCGCAGCAAAGCCGCCAACGCCGAGATCCTGACCGCCGCGCTGATCGAAGCCCCGGTGAGCGACCCGGTTGGCGTGCTGGGCAGCACGGGCGCCGCCGCGCTCAACCCCTCGCTGGAACTGGCGACGCGCGAACTGGTGCGCGAGGTGCGTGACGCGGGGTTTGACGTATACGTGTGGACCGTGAACGAAGAGGAAGACATGCGCCGCCTGCTGGAATACGGCGTCAGCGGCATCTTCACCGATTTTCCGCAGCGCCTGCACAAGATTTTGAAAGAGCTGAAATAAAAAACAAGTACGCTGAGCCCCGTCGAAGCGTACGGCACGGCTGGCAAATGGAGTAAATCAATAAGCATCAGGCTTTCCCCATTGAGGACTCACCTATGACTGCATCCCACCCCTACACCTACTTCAACCGGCTGGTCTGCTCGCTGTGCGGGCGGGAATACGACCCGCATCAACTGCAAACATTCTGCAAAGATTGCAACGTGCCGCTGCTTTCGCTGTATGACCTGAAAGCCGCGCGCGCTGTGCTGGACCGCGACGCGCTGCGCGCCCGCCCGCGCGGGATGTGGCGCTGGCACGAGCTGCTGCCGGTGTTTGACCCGCAGTCGATCGTCACCCTGGGCGAGGGTGACACCAGCCTGCTGCATCTGCCCCGGCTGGGCGCGGCGACGGGGCTGGAGCAGCTCTTCTTGAAGGATGAGGGCGCCAACCCGACCGGTAGCTTCAAGGTGCGCGGGCTATCGGCGGCGGTGAGCAAGGCCAAAGAACTGGGCGTCACGCGCTTGAGCATCCCCACCGCGGGCAACGCCGGCGGCGCGCTGGCGGCTTACGCCAGCCGGGGCGGAATGCAGTCGCTGGTGGCCATGCCGGATGATACCCCCGTGGCAAATGTGGTCGAGAGCCAGATCGCCGGGGCCGAGGTGCTGCTGGTACACGGGCTGATCAGCGACGCGGCCAAGCTGATCCAGGCGCGCGCCGGCGAGGGCTGGTTTGATGTTTCGACTTTCAAGGAGCCGTACCGGCTGGAAGGCAAGAAGACCATGGGCTGCGAACTGGCCGAAGATTTCGGCTGGCGGCTGCCGGATGTGATCCTGTACCCCACCGGCGGCGGAACCGGGCTGGTGGGCATTTGGAAGGCGTTTCAGGAACTCACCGCCCTGGGATGGCTGGAGAGCACGCACATGCCGCGCATGGTGGCGGTGCAGGCGGCCGGCTGCGCGCCGGTGGTGCGCGCTTTTGAGAGCGGCGCGGAGACATGCGCGTTCTGGGAAGGCGCGCAAACCGTGGCCTACGGCCTGCGCGTGCCCAAGAGCTTCGCCGACCGGTTGATCTTGCAGACCCTGCGTGAGAGCGGCGGCACCGCCGTGGCGGTGACCGATGAGGAACTGCTGGAAGCCCAGCGATTGCTCGGCGCGCAGGAAGGCATTTTTGCCGCTCCCGAAGGCGCCGCGACCTATGCCGCGCTGCAAAAGCTGGTGAGCGCCGGATGGGTGCGACCGGACGAGAAGATCGTGCTGCTCAATACCGGGTCTGGGATCAAGTACATCCAATAAGGTTCTCAGGAACGCGCAGCGCGCTATCCGCAGGCGCCGGTAGGGTGCATTGGCGGCACATTGTAGCCTGCCCGATTGGTTTTGAGATGCAGAGCCACACTTGCAAGGCCACCAATGCACCCAACCGGTGGCTATAAAGTTTGGGTAACTAAATCTCGTACGCCACGCTCTGCCGTAGGGTACAGGGCGGGGCGGTGACCACCGCCTGCTGGAGCTGGTGCAACTCCGGCAGCGCCTGGTACGCGGCGCGCTCGCCGGCGGCGATCACCTCGCGGGCGTACTTGAACCCGGTCAGGGTGGTGATGCTTGGGGACAGTTCGGGGTAAATCAGCAGGTCGGGGTTAGCCTTGCGCAGCTTGGCCAGGGTAATGGCCGAGTTGGCGATGTTATTGGCGCGCCATATGGCGGTGGCGGCGGGCGGAAGAAAACGGTTTTGCCGCAGCAGGTCTTCCACCGCGGGGCTGACGTTGACCGCGATCACCTTTTCCGCGCCCATCGAGCGCACCAGATCGGCGGGCACATTGTTGAGCGTGCCCCCATCCGAAAGCAGCATATCACCCATCACCACCGGGGCGACCACGCCCGGCAGCGCCATGGTGGCGTTGACCGCCAGCAGCAGGCTGCCGCTTTGCAGCACTACCTCGCGGCCGGTGCGGTTATCCACCGCGCTGAGCGCAACGGGGAAACGCAGCGATTCGAATGTGTCATGCTCACCGAGCAGCCGGCGCAGGTACTTTTGGATGCCGGTGTTGCTGAAGATACCGCTAAACAGGTGGAATTTGCGGTCAATCAGTTCGAACATGCGCGTCAGGTTGCCCAATCGCTCGGCCTCGAGCGTGATCTGGTCCAGCGAAACGCCGGCAGCGTAAGCCGCGGCGATCACACCGCCCATGCTGGTGCCCGACATGCACGCGATGTTGATGCGCTCGCGCTCGATAACTTTCAGTACGCCAATGTGTGCCAGGCCGCGCGCGCCGCCGCCGCCCAGCGCCAGGCCGATAACCGGTCTGCGTTGATGCATGGTCAACCTCGATCAAATCGAATGAAAATCTGGAAAGATAATGCCTGTCGCATTCTACCATTTTTCCATGCGATTTGTTTTATCGGTTTTGTTAGCCAAGATTATGGGCGGTAATCGAGTGTGTAGGTCTGCCACATATCCGCGATATTATCGGCGATGGTGAAACGGCCGACGGATGTATGGTGGCGGACGGCCTGGCGCACCAGCCGGGCCAGCAACCGTTCCTGGGGCTGATCTTCCGGCGGGGTAGAATCGTCCTCGCGGGGTTCGTCCAGCGTATACAGGTCATCCAGGTAGCGGCGGGCCTCGGTGCGCCCGGCGATGGTATGTTCCCAGAACGCCGCCAACAGCGCCAGGTAATCGAAGATGATTTCCTCGTCTTCGCACAGCCCATCTTCCCCGCTGGAAACCAGCGCATCCAGAATATGCAGCGCCTCGCGCGCTGGCCCAACCCGGTCTTTGGCAATGGCGGCGATGCCGATCTCGCACAGTCCCTGGCTGGCGGTGGAATTGGGAATGTCGCGTCCGTCCAGCCCGTCGATGCAGGCTGAGGTGACGCCGTCGACGGGGAACTCGACCGCGCGCTGGCCCATCTGGCTCAGCAGCAGGAAGGCGTTGTAAAGATCTCCGTCCGGAAACGTGGGATCTTCCTTGTGCTTGGCATAGTATTTCTGGATAATTGGTCGCAGCACATCCACCGCGGAGATGTAGTTCTCCTGCGAAGCCATGCGGTCGCTACCCAGAATGATCTTGCGCAGCGCATCAGTGACTTTATCCAGCCGGCAGCCGCTGTAATCAGAACGAGCGACGGTTGCATTGGTAATATAGCTCAGCGCGCGGATGGCCCACCCGCGTTCGTTGCCCGGTTTGCTTTCGGTTCCCAGAACTACCAGCGCTTGCATGAGTTCGTCGTCGATGGTGCCTTTTTCGACCACCTGCCTGACCATTTTCTCTCTCAACCGTATGACCACATCACGTTTACGGCTGATTGGCAGAACCTTAATGGAAACATAAATTGCAAGGCTGAAAAGAACGACCAGAATGCCATCCGCCAGGATCGAACTCATGGCAGGCCACATGCCAACCTGAATAATAATGATCAGAGAGAGCGCCAGAACCACGCCCACCACAGCCGGCCATGCGGCACGGGTGTAGATTTCCCTGCGCAAATGGTGGTCGATCACGAAGCGCACGTCGCTTTCGGCGTTTTGGATAAGCAGCGCTGGCGCGCCAATCAGGTATAACAGCAGGGTTACAATGGCATCAATGGAAAGATTCTGCATGGCTGGGCGTCTCAGTTTTTCCCATACTTGTCAACCATCACCGATTCGATCAAATCCAGCAACGCGGTGTCGCGCCGGGTGGCGCGTTTTTGCACATAGTTGGTCACTTCCAGTTCATCCAGAGTGGTTTTAATCTGGTCCTTGCCTTCTACGGTGAACACAGCCACGGATTTGGCATTGACCCAACCGGGTGGTTTGCCGAGCGAATCCAGTTCGCCGTTCTTTCCATCCAGCAGCCAGCGCAAGAGTTTCAGGCCAAGTTGGGCGGTGTCTTTATCCTTGCCGCCTTTTTGATAAATCTTCTGCCAGACCGGATTGTCGCCCGGGGGAATGCGCATATCCACAATCAGCACGTCGAACTCGGAATTGAGCAGGTGGTAGGTGGCGGTGGTGGCGTCTTCGGCCAGGTTGAGCACGTATTTGCGCGAGGCGTACACCGGCCCAGTCAACTCGCTCAACTCATAGCGCGCGCTGTCTTCAATCCATAATACTTTGGTTCGTGCTACCATTCGTTATCCTTTTCCCCGTTCTCGATTGCGTGAAAGACGCAGGGTCACCGTGGTGAGGAAAGCCTGCTCGTAATAACCTTTTTCAGTTTCGCTCCTGGCATACTGGCTGGCGGGGTGGCTGTCGGCGGTGACGCTGCCGCCGTGCGCCTGCGCCACCTGCACCACGTCGGTCAGGCCGATTCCGGTGCCCAGGCGGTTGCGGTCTTTGGACAGCCGTCCGCGGTAGCCGAGCTGGAAGATCAGCCCGTCTTCGATCTCATCTTTGGCGATCGGGACGCCCCAGTCGATGAAGCTGACGCTGATTTCACGCTCGTTGGCGTGGATTTCCACCGTCACCCACGGGCGCTTGGTAGCCGAGCGGCTCCACGAATACTTAATGGCATTGTGGAGCAGATTGGTGAAGGCGCGCTGAACGTCACGAGCATGCATGGGGATCTGAACCCCGGGGGCGTAATCGTTGACCACCACATCCACGCCGCGCGTGGCGGCAAATTCGCTCAGGCTGTCAACTGCCAGGTCCAGCACCGGGCGCACCGCACGGTATTCCCAAGCCTCTTCGGCGCGCACATCGGCGGTGACGAAATCGCGCAGGGCGTGGAGCGAGTGATCCATTTGCGTCACGGCGACGATCGCGCGTGTAACTGGTATGTAGGTGCCCATTTTTTCCAGTTGGAGCGCGGCACGTTGCAAATCGCGCATGGCCTCGCGCGGAAGAAAGCCGGGCTTAACCTCGTCACAAATTTCGACCACCTGGACAGCCCATTTGCGCAGGGTGGACGCGCGGCTTTCGGGGATGGTGATTAATTCCTTGTGGGCCAGCAGGTCTTCGCGCAACTGCTGGAGGTACTGCCAGCGCAGTTCCGGCAGGGCTTTGCCGCGCTGCTCGGGCGAAGTTACCTGAAAGAACTGCTGGATGGCGGCAGCCAGCTTGAGCGCGTCGCGGTCGAGCATGGCGATTTCCTGGTCGGGGCGCATTTCGATAGTGTCTTTGGGAAGCTGCAACTCGCGCGCCAGCAGGTCCATGACCGAGTTCAACGCCAGACGCGTCATGTTGAGGGTGGAGGAATTGGCGTGCAATACGCGGCCAATATCGACCGTCAGCTCGTTGATGCGGTGGTTGAGGGCCTGTTCTTTCGTGCTGCCGGCCTCAAGCGTGGATGTCTTCGAGTCCGAACCGTCCATTGGAAGCTCCCCTGGAATCTCGCAAGACAAGATGGGTTACTTACGTTTCTTAAGAATTATCTTTCATTGTACTACAACTGGAATTCAATTCCAGTGTCATTGATTACGAATTACCATATCATTCGTTTATTTTCTCTTTTGATTCTCCACACAAAAGCGCACCGCGAAGAAGCGAAGAGCGCGAAGGAAATGCGAAGAAGATTTTAATATGATTCCCTTCGCGTTTTTCTTCGCGCTCTTCACTTCTTCGCGGTGGAATCCCCATCTACCCGCCGAGCAGGCGGCGGTTCATTTCCTGTACCGACGCGCTGTAGAGGGCCAGTTCTTCCCGCAAGCGCTCACGGTCGCCGCCGTAGCCCAGGCGGCGCGAGAGGTAGAGGAATTCTTCGCTGCTTTCAGGTGGGACGGCCAGGTCTTTGGCGTTGCCTGCCACGATCCGCAGCGAATCAATCAGCCAGCGCAGAAATGTGTGCGCGCGGTGCAGACGGGTGTAATCCTCGGCGCTCAGCAGCCCGGCCTCAGCCAGTGAGGCCATCGCCTCGCGCGTATTGGACGTCCTCAATGCCGGGTACTGCCCGCCGTGGCGGATCTGCAGCCCCTGCACCAGGTACTCGACATCCACCAGGCCACCGGGGCTGTACTTGGGGTTGAAGCTGCCGGCCTTCACCAGATGGCGGATCTGGCGTTCGCGCATGGCGCGCATGGCGGTCACGTCGAAGCCGGCGCCGGAATAGACGTAATCGTCGCGCAGGGCTTCCAGCGCGCGCCCCAGGGCGCGGTCGCCGGCGATGGGTCGCAGCCGGATCAGCGCCTGGCGCTCGTACGGCCATGCCGGGCCGCCGGGGGCAAAATAACGCTGGAACCCGGGCAGCGAGACAGCCAGGCTGCCGGCCTTACCGTACGGTCGCAACTGTAGGTCGATTTCAAAGATACCCTCGCGCCGCGCGCGCACGCTGCGCAGGAAGGTTTCCACCAGCTTCTCGTAAAACTCGCCCGTGCTGATTTGCTCGGGGCCGCTGGTCTGCCCGCCGCCGCCGTAGACGAACATCAACTCGATGTCCGAGGCGAAACCCAGCTCGCGGCCGCCGCACTTGCCCAGCGCGCACACCGTCAGGGCCGCGGGCTGGCCGTCCTCGAGCAGCGGCTGGCCGTAGACCGCCTGCAGCGCGGCGCTGATGCGCTCCAGCGCGCAGCCAGTCACCACTTCGACCAGCGCAGTCAGTTCTTCAGAAAAGCCCCAGAACTCGGCGCTGTAACCCAGAATATGGCGCATGTCGATGCGGAACATCTCGCGGTCTTTAGCCGCGTTTAGCGCCTCCTCCCAGCCTGCTTCGCCGGCCAGCGCCAGTTCGGCCTCCAGCTCGGTTTGCAGGGCGGCGCGGCTTTTGCGCTCGCCCAGGGCGCCGACGTTCTTGACCACCGGGAACAGGTTGGCGTACTGCATCCGCAGGAAGTCGTCCCACAAAAAGTCGCTGACGCCCAACAGTTGCGCCAGCGCCGAGAGCACCTCAGGCCGCTCGAGCGAAGCGAGCGATTCGGTCCAATCCGGACGCCGCAGCAGGTCGCCGATGAAGGCGTGGAAGTGCAGCAGCGCCGACTGCGGGTCCGGCGAGAGCGGCAGCAGGTGGGTGAAGTGCTTGATCAGCACGGTGGCGGCGCGCAGCTCGCTCTGCCGGCTGGGGTTGGTGATCTTGCGCCCGTCGCCGCCGGTGACGTACAGGGTGTCACGCACACGGTCGCCGACTGTTTCGATCTCCACCCGGGCAATATACACCTGGCTGAAGGCCAGCGCGCTGGTCAGCTCGTATAGAAAGCCGGTGGTGTCGGTGCCGGATATGTGCAGCACGGTGTAGCGCGGCGAAGAATGATTGTCAAAATCGATATCGACCGGGTAGAGCGTGGTAGGAGCGGCTGCTTTGCCGCGCACCGCTTCAGCCGCGCGGCGGGCGAGATCGGCGCGGGCTTCCTCGCGCCGGCCGGCTTTGAGCCGGTGGAGCAGATCGCTGAGGTGGGCGCGGTAGCGCGCCCAGGTTTCCGGGTCGAGCGCGCCGGCCACCGGGCGAACCGTAAACACATCCACGATTTTGCGCGGCGCGCTGGCTTTTCCGTGCTGTTCGGGTTCGTAGGTGAACACGTTGCCGTCTTCGATTTCCAGACCGTGGACGAACATCATCCCGCAGATGGCCGCCAGCTCACCGGGGAAGTCGTAGGCCACTACCGTCACGCGCCAGCGCCCTTCGTCCAGCGCGGCGGCATCCACCTGCACCAGCGTGTCCGCGTCGAGTTGGCCGGCCAGGGCGGCATGCCGGGCAATTTCCTCGGCGGTAAAGATCGCCTCGTACGAGGGGTCCATGCGCTCCACGTGCCGACGCACTTCGGCGGGCTGCCCCTCCTCCGGCTGCGTTCCGGCCGGCTGGCCCAGGTACTTGAGAAACACGCCGCGCACGGCGACCGTGTGCAGTTCATAACGGGCGGTGAACTGGCCGGCCGCGTCTGCGCCGGGAAACCCCAGCCGCAGCGCCAGGCTGGTGAGCGCGGCCACGTCACGCGGGAGGGTATAGGTCTGGCGGTAGTGCATCATCTGCAAGTGATGTTCCACCACGCGCAAAAAGTTATAGCCGTCGCCCAGGATGCGCCCGTCGGCGGGGCTGAGACAGCGGTACTGCACCAGGTGACGGATGGCGTTGAGCGTGTTGCGCCCGCGCACCTTGGGCTGTTTGCCGCCGTGCAGAAGCTGTAGGTACTGCACCACAAACTCGATATCGCGGATCGAGCCTTCCCCCAGTTTGACTTCACCCCAGCCACGCCCCTGCTGGCGCAGGTGCTGTTCGGTGCGCTGTTTCATCGCCAGCACTTCCTCGCGCACGTCGGTGGGGTGAGGGCGGTAGATCTGGTCTTCGGAGCGGCGCAGGAAGTCCGCGCCGACTTCCGCATCGCCGGCGATGTGGCGCCCTTTTATCAGCGCCTGTTTTTCCCACAGGCGCGCGCCCTGGCGCAGGTAGGCAAGGTGGCTCTCCACGGTGGGCACCAGCGCCCCGGCGCGCCCCCATGGCCGCAGGCGCATATCCACCCGGTAGAAAAGTCCAGCCGGGCTGATCTGGCTCAAGCTCGAGACCAGTTTTTCGCCCACGCGGGTCAGTTCAGGGCGGTCGCCGGCGCTGACCATGAGCAGGTCGATGTCCGAGGCGTAATTCAACTCGCGCCCGCCCAGCTTGCCCACCGCCAGCACCGCCAGCCCAGGCGGGGTTTCGCCCAACTGGCTGCACAAGCCTGCTTTGACCGCCAGCGATGAGAGCACAGCCCGCACCACCGCGTCGGCCAGGGCTGAAAGCTGGCCGGTGGCCGCGGCCAGACTGAATTGCCCGGCCAGATCGCATGCGCCGATGCGAAGCAGTTCCGAACGCTGCCAGCCGCGCAGATGGTCAAGCCCATCTTCGCCGGCCGATTGAAGTACTTCCAGCGCTTCGGCGGTGAGCATGTCGGCAGTTTTCACCGCGGCGCGCTGCACCTGCTCCGCCAGTTGGTAGACACCCGCCGGCCGTCGCAGCAGGATTTCGCTCAAATACTGGCTGCTGGAAAACAGGTTGACCAGCAGTTCCAGCGTGCGCGGGTCGGCGGCGAGGAAACGCAGCAGCCCGGCCGGGTCAGCGGCGGCGGACAGCAGGCGGTCAAGCCGTACCAGCACCCCGTCCGGTTCAGCGGACTGCGCCACCAGCCGCAGGAAGGCCGGCAGCAGGGCATCCAGCGGTTCCTGCATGCCCTCGCCGCGGCCGATGCGCGCCACAATGCGCTGCGCAGCGGCCGTGTCAGAAAATCCGGCTCCGGCGATCATATCGAGGAGGATCATGGATAAATTATACGCCCGGAAAAAGCCGCTTGCTCGCGATAGATATAAAAAGATTCACCGCGAAGAAGCTGTTGATTCTCATAAAGTCGTAGCACTAGAGTCTCAAAAAATCATATCACCCC
>CALDSL010000297.1 GCA_937920255.1 uncultured Anaerolineaceae bacterium
TAAGGCATCAGCCTTCCAAGCTGACATTCGCGGGTTCGAATCCCGTCTCCCGCTCTTCTGCACGCGGCCACACAATTTCTGACAATCCCTTCGGGTAAATCCAGTGCTTCCAGACCGGAATTCTGCGCGAGCGTCTTTGATCTGGCAACCATGCAGCCTGTCTCGCAACAAAAAAAGTGCGTGCAGGCGGGCAAATCACCAGGGAAACCAACCACCCCTTCCGAATGTACCGAGGATCAGAAAGAACAACATGGAAAAAACCGCCGTTCTAAACAAGGTACGAGCCTGGATGGTCCATCTCTACACCGCCACCGGCCTGCTGATTGCCATGCTGGCCCTGGCATCCATCGTCGCCGGTGATGCCCATCGCGCGTTCATTTATCTGGGCATCGCGCTGTTCATCGATGCCACGGACGGCGCGATGGCGCGCCGCTGGCAGGTGAAGGTGTGGGCCCCGTTTTTTGATGGGCGCAAGCTGGACGACATCACCGACTACATCAATTACACCTTTCTGCCCGCTTTTTTTGCGTACCAGTTTGGCCTGGTCAGCGGCCCGGTGGGGGTTGTGGTGCTGGGCGCAGTGGTGCTTTCGGGGGTGTATGGTTTTTGCCAGAGCGCGGCCAAAACCAGTGATGGCTTTTTCACCGGGTGGCCGAACTTCTGGAATCTGCTGATCTTCTACCTGTATATCTTCAACCGCTCACCCGAATTTAACGCCGTGGTGCTGGCGGTTTGCGCCGTGCTGATCTTTGTACCCATCAAGTACGTCAGTTTCAGCACGCGGCCGCTGCGCCGGCTGACGCGCGTGATGTCGCTGCTGTACGGCGTGGTGCTGTACTTCATGGTCGTGGGTTTGCGCGACACCCACCCGGCGCTGCTGCTGCTGTCGCTGGTCTTCCCGTTCTACTATCTGGTGCTGTCGCTGCTGCTCAATTTCAAATCTGACTGGCAAATCCATGCCGATACGCTGGAACCAGAATCCCATTAAACGGCTGCTCGACGCGCTGGGCCGTATCAAGGTAAGCCATAATATGTCATGGTTTTTATTGTTCCTGGCAATCACATTTGAGATTTCCGGTACGGTTTCGATGAAGCTTTCCCACGGGTTCACCAATCCCGTGCCGACCATTCTCATGTTCGTCTTTTATGTGTTGGGTTTTGTGCCGCTCAACCTGGCCCTGCGCCAGATTGACATCAGCGTGGCGTATGCCATCTGGTCAGGTATCGGCACCGCCGTGATCGCCCTGATTGGCATTTTCTATTTCCGCGAGCCTGCCACGTTGATCAAGGTGATTTCGATCATGCTGATCGTCTTTGGCGTCGTCGGGTTGAATATCACCTACGGGCGGTAAAAAAGACGATCATATGAAGGCAGACACCCGGGCTGTGCCCGGGTATTTGTGCTCATATCATCCTCCCGCGGCTGACTCGCATTTGCAAGTAGGGTACAATCATCTCAACCTAACCAACTTTGAGCCATGCGAGGAAGCCATGAACCGAAACAAACTCCAGATCCTCTCGGCAGTGATCGTTCTATTTCTGGTGGGTAGCGCCTGTTCGCTGTTCAACCGCACCATCCCGGCGCCACAAGACGAACCGGTGCAGTCGACCCAACTGCCGGTGCCACGCGCCACCGCCGAACCCGGTTCGCAGCCGGTGCAGATCACCGGCTCGTTCACCTACAGCAATGATTTCGTCGTCGAAAACTACTTCCGCGATCACATGGTGGCGCTGGTGGACATGCATGCCTTCGTCGTCCGTGACCTCGATTGGCTCATCCCGGTCGAGTCGCAGACGCTGGGTTACATCAAGCTGGACGAAGAGGAGAATCAGGCCACCTACTGGCAGCAGCTTCCGCTACAGCCGGCCGGGATGTACAACGACGTGGACAACAACGGTCAGACCGACGCGGGCGTGCAGATCTTCGCCGTGGCCTACTGGCCCAACCTGGCCGGCGGTCCCTTCTCGGAAGGCGACGACCCCTCTCGCGGCTGGCCCAGCTACCTGGCTTCGGTGATCACCGACAGCGAAAACAAGGACGAGGTCACCGGCGGCAAGCTGGTGGTCTGGGCGCCGGATAACGATCAGGGCTTCCCTTCCGGTTTTGGCGAAGACGGCCTGCTCTTCACCGAGGACGACCCCACCGCCCCACTCCAGGCCGGCTACTCTATCGTCGACCTGGACCAGGATCCGTTCGCAGTCAGCCGCGAGCGCGAGCCGCAGCTCACCCTGTACGAACCGCAGGACGTGGCGGTGAAAGATTACACCAATCTATCCTACACCGAAGCGTTTGACCGCATGGTAGAAGTGCTGCGCAAAGAATATGCCTTCAACGGCATTGAAGGCAAGCAGCCCGATTGGGACAACCTCGTCCCGCGCATCCGCGCGCAGGTGGAGGAGGCCGAGGGACGGCGCGATTCGTACCTGTTCTACAAGGCGATGGTCGACTTTACCTCCGCCTTCCGCGACGGGCACGTGGGCATCAGCGGGGGCAACATGGGCAACCAGTTGATCCAGGAACGCGCCGGCGGCGAGTATGGCCTGGCGGTGCGCGAGCTGGATAATGGCGACGTAATCGTGACCTATATCGTCAGCGGCGGACCGGCCGCGGCAGCCGGCATCGCTGTCGGCGACCGCATCACCGAGGTCGACGGAGTGGCGGTGGGCGAGGCCATCGGCCAGGTGCAGCCCATGTTCGGCCCGCACTCCAGCGATTTCGCCCTGCGCTATGACCAGGCGCGCTTCCTGTTCCGCTCCGCGCCGGGCGAAGAGCGCAGCGTCACCTTTACCAACCAGAGCGGCCAGTCCAGCACGGTTACCCTGCGCTCGGTGCTGGAATTTGACAGCCTGATCGCCACTCTGCCGGAAGGTGGCGACCCAATCGCCCTGCCGGTCGAATATTCGCTGCTCGATTCGGGTTTTGGCTATATCAAGATCAACTCCAATAGCGACGACCTGGCGCTGATCATCACCCTCTTCTCGCGCGCGCTGGAAGTGTTCGAGGAAAACGAAGTGCCCGGCCTGATCATCGACATGCGCAGCAACTCGGGCGGCTCGCCGCTTGGGCTGGCGGGTTTCCTGACCGATCAAACCATCGAACTGGGCCAGCTCGAATACTACAGCGAGAAGACCGGGCAGTTCGAGCCGGAAGGCTCGCCCGACCTGTTCTACCCCAACGAGACCCAGTTCCGCTTCCCGCGCCTGGCGCTGCTGGTCGACCAGACCTGCTACTCGGCCTGCGAGCTGGAAGCCTATGGCTTCAGCCAGCTGGACGGCGTCGAGGTGGTGGGCATGTTCCCCACCGGCGGCGTCGAAGCCGAAGTGGCGCGCGGGCAGTTCGAGCTGCCGGCCGGTCTGTCGCTTCAGGCGCCCACCGGGCGTTTCACCCTGCCTGATGGCAGCCTGTTCCTCGAAGGCCAGGGCGTGCAGCCCACGCTGCGCGTGCCCATCACCGCCGAGAACGTGCTGAGCAACGAAGATGTGGTTCTACGCGCCGCCGAGGAGGCGCTGCGGTAAAAATCGCCGCCGGCAATTTCACCGATTTAGGATCAGCGTCACAGCTGTCTGGCCGTCGGCTCGAAGACAACTGAGCTCGCCGGCCAGCGCGCCATCGGCGAACTGCACCGCTCCGCTGGCCTGAAAACCGCCAAAATTGCAGGAGGAAAAGTCGACCTGAGCGCCGGTTGCATCAACCGCGCCTTCCACAATCCAGGTTTCCTGTGATTGGGACGGCGTGCAGTTGATGTGGTCAAAAAACTGCGGCCCGGTGGCGGTGAGCTGGGCCTTGCCGTCGGTTTGGATAATCAACGAAACCCGGGCGGTTGCGCTGCAGGAATATTGGGCTTCGCCGCCGCTGCCAAACGCCATTGACTGCGCCATGCCTTCCAATACCCGTGTAAACGCGCCATCGCCGGTGGCGGGTACGGCTTCCGGCGCTTGCGGTGCGACCGCCGCCGTGGGCGTGTTCTGTTGTTGCACGGGCTGCACAACTTCCGGTGCGGGGGTTGGAGCCAGGGTGGGCGCGGCGGTGCGTATCTTCAATTCCGGTTCGACTTCATCCCATGCAAGGGTCGTCGTACAGGCCAGTGAAATGCCGAACACAACAGCCAGCACCAGCAGCCGCAAAATAAGAACGCCTTTCTTCCGCGGAAGAGCCTTTTCGACCATGGAACCCCCTGCAGTTGTTTCGAACGGGATATCTACTGATAAAAACGTAAAAACGATGATTTTGTAACTGGTGAACCGCATTTTGCTCGCCAGGGCGCGCCGCGGCGGATAATGTTATAATTCCTCCACACTTACCAGGAGACGACCATGCGCATGAATATTTCGATCACGTACTGTGTTACCTGACACTACACCACCCGCGCTGTCAGTCTGGCAGCCGAACTGTTGGAAACCTACGAGCCGGAAATCGAAGCTATCACGCTGATCCCCTCGGATGGCGGCCGGTTTGAAGTTGTGGTGAATGGCGATCTGCTGTTCTCAAAACTGGCGCTCAAACGCCACGTGGAACCAGGAGAGGTGGTCGAACTGGTGCGAAAATACCTGCTGGAAGGAAAGAAATGAGCAAAATCGGACGCGTATTTTCCGGTGCACGCCCCACCGGACGCCAGCACCTGGGCAATTACCTGGGCGCCATCCGCAATTACGTCGCGCTGCAGGAAAATTATGACTGCGTGTACTGTATCGTCGATATCCACGCGCTGACCACCATGGAAACCACGCTCGAACTGCGCCAGAACACCTACGAAATGGCGCTGGACTGGCTGGCGGCAGGCATCCGCCCCGAGGAAAGCATCGTGTTCATCCAGTCGCACGTGCCGGAAGTGACCGAGCTGCACACCTACCTTTCGATGGTCACCTCGCTGGGCAAGCTGACCGACCTGCCGACCTTCAAAGAGAAGGTGCGCCAGAATGAGTCGAACGTCAACTACGGGCTGGTGGGTTACCCGGTGCTGATGTCGGCCGATATTGTGCTATACAAAACCGACCTGGTGCCGGTGGGCATCGACCAGGCTCCGCATATCGAATTTGCGCGCGAGACCGTGCGCTCATTCAATTACTGGTACAAGACCGACGTGCTCAAGGAGCCGCAGATGAAGGTCACTGAAGTGCCCAAGGTGATCGGCATCGACGGCGTAAACAAGATGAGCAAGAGCCTCAACAACCACATCGAGCTGGCCGCCACGCCGGAAGAAACCCAGCAGCGCGTGATGTCAATGGTCACCGACCCGCAACGCCAGCGCCGCACCGACCCCGGCAACCCGGATATCTGCAACGTGTATGCCATGCACAAGATCTTTTCCTCCCCGGAAGAGGTGGAAATGGTCAACCGCGAATGCCGTACGGCCGGTATCGGCTGCGTACAGTGCAAGAAGCTGCTGGCGCAGAACATGAACGCCTACCTGGCGCCCTTCCGCGAGCGCCGCAACATGCTCGACCAGCGCCCGGATGAGATCTGGGACGTGCTGGAAGATGGCGCGAAACGCGCCCGCGTCATCGCCCAGGAGACCATGCGCGAAGTGCGCGCCGCCATCGGCCTTCCGTAAGCATATTTTGATCGAAACCCAAAGACCCACATCGTGACGGTGTGGGTCTTTGGGTTTCTTTCGCGCATTTTTTGTAGAACCTATCCGAGTCCCCTTTGTATAACGGGGGGAATCCCCCACGAATATGCGGTTTGTCCTAAATTGCGGGGCTGTTCGAGTCGTCGTATGATATGGACAGAATTCAACACATTCTGGCTTACTAGTGGGGACTTCGAGTCAGAAGAATTTGTTACAAAAAACGCCCGGCCCTTGAGGCCGGCGTTTTCATTAAAGGCATAAAGCATCACGAATTTCACAAATGGAACGAATACAACGAATAGCCTATAATACTATTTGTGTTATTCGTCTTCATTCGTGAAATTCGTGATGTGTTTTTCTTTGAGGAGACTCTCTATGCGCGCAGTGATACAACGGGTGACCCGCGGCAGCGTCAGCGTCGACGGTAACGTCCTGTCTGAGATTGGGCTGGGCTACATTATTCTGCTCGGCGTGGGGCCGGACGACAATGAAGAGAAAGCCGCCGCGCTGGCGCGCAAGATCGCCCTGCTGCGCATTTTTGAAGATGAGCAGGGCAAAATCAACAAGTCCATTCTGGACGTGGGCGGCGCGGCGATCGTGGTTTCGCAGTTCACCCTGTTCGCCGACACGCGCAAAGGCAACCGCCCGTCTTTTGTCGGCGCAGCCCCGCCGGATATGGCCCGTGCGCTGGTCGACCGCTTTACCGCGCTGCTGGCCGAGCAGGGCGTGCCCACCGGCTCGGGCGAGTTCGGCGCGCACATGGTGGTCGATATCCGTAACGATGGCCCGGTGACGATCTGGTTGGAGAACTAGCGCGGCTGCCACAGCGCCGCGTCGACCTGCACCGCCCACGCCCCGGCGGTGATCAGCGCCTGCCCCGCGGCAAGGTCGTACACCCCGCACCCTGCAATCAGCGGAATGCCCAACCCGCTTAACCGGCGCAACGCCTCGAATACCAGCGGCAGCAGCCCCGGCCCGTACAGCCGGCCGCTGGCCAGCCGCCCGCCGGCCCCCGGCAGCGCGCCGCGCGGCGCGCTGAGGCACACGGCGCTGGCGCCCAGCCCGGGCAGCTTCTCCACCCACGGCTCGCCCGCCGCGTTGAGCGGCACGCAGACCACCAGCGGCAGCTCGCCCAGCCCGGCCTGCGCCAGGTCCAGCCATTCAGACGGGCTCGCGCGCGGCGGCAGGCCTAATTCCAGCGCCATCACCCCTTCCAGTTCTTCGCAGGCGCGCACCATGCGCTCCACGGGCTGCGGTCCCTCGCCCAGCAGGTGCACCCACACCGGCAGGTGCTGCCCGGCCCAGTGCCGCGCGGCGGTCTTGAGCAGCGCGCGCAGCCCCGGATTGGGAAAGCCGCTATGCAGTAAAAAACCGCCGGGGTGCTCCACCAGCCCGCGCTCCCCGGCTGGCGTGCGCGCGCTCAGGCTGACCGGGTTGGTGACAAACGCGCCCATAGGCGCATCCCAGTTCCAGCCTGCCGAGGGGATGAACCCCAGGCTGCCGGCCGCGTTGGTCCACGGCGAGGAAAGGTACAGGTCCTGGCGCGCCACGGCCGCTACGCCTCCCGCACCTGGCCGCTGGCGCGCAGCAGCGCGGCCAGCGGGTCGTCCACCCGGCCATCCGCGACCAGTGGCAGATGGCGGTGCAGGCTCTCCAGGCTGACAATGACCTCCTCGACCCGCATGGGTCGCCCGGCCTCTTTGCTGGCGTTGCGCACAAACAGGGCATGCTGGGTGGCGTGGCATAGCGCCGCGGCCGTCTTTTGCGCCAGCACCGTGGAAATATCCACCACCATGTGCGCGTCGTCGTCCTTGTTGGCCAGCCGTGGCTTGGGATGGCCGGGGAAACAGGCGTTGCTACTGTACAGCAGCGGGGCGCGCTCTCCCAACCCCTCCACCGCCAGCCGCGCGGCCTGGTGCGTGACCAGGTGCGCCGGGTGGCCGTACTCGCCGTTGGAGCCGTGCGTGATCACCGCGCCGATGTTCCAGCGCAGCACGGCTTCGCGTACCTGCCCCGCCAGCGCGTCCACATCGTCGCAGTAGGCATACAGGGTGTTATCCGCGCCCACGCGCGGGTCAATGTGATCCAGAAACGCCAGTCCGGCGGCGCCCAGCGCTTCCACCGCGCAGCGCATTTCCTGCTCGCGCACCGCGCCCAGTTCTACCAGCGCGCACAGCGGCGGCTCGCCGTTTTCGCCGCCCTCGCCACGCGTGGCGCACAGGTAATACACCTGCGCGCCCTGTCGCGCCAGCAGCGCCAGAATGCCCCCGGCCAGCATGGTCTCATCATCCGGGTGGGCAAAAAACGCCAGAACG
>CALDSL010000298.1 GCA_937920255.1 uncultured Anaerolineaceae bacterium
GCCGTTTTTGCGGCGCTGCGCGCCCAGGTCGTAGCCGTCGGCCGTAATTTTGACAAACAAAATTTTGCTCGTCCGGCGCGCCAGGGCTTTATCGAAAAACAGGATCGAGGTCTTGACGGCCGAGTAGGGGTTGACCCCCCCCGCCGGCAGCGAGGCCACCGCCCACAAAAAGCCCTTTTCCACCAGGTATTTGCGCAAGTCTTTGTAGGCTTTACCGGATTGGAAAATGATGCCCTCGGGCACGATCACCGCGCCGCGCCCGTGAGGGGTGAGGTGCTCGGCGATGTAATCTACAAACAGCACTTCCGAACGGTTGGACGGCACGGTAAAGCGCGTGTGCGGGCGGATGCCGCCTTTGGGTGACATGAACGGCGGGTTGGCCAGGATCACGTCGGCGTATTCGTTCCAGCGGTCGAGGCTGGTGAGGGTGTCGTATTCGTGAATGTGGATATCTTCGCGGGTGAAGCCATGCAGGTACAGGTTGACCAGTGACAGGCGCACCATATCGGGCGAGATGTCGTAGCCGGTGAAGTTATCCAACAGGCGCGTGCGCTGCAGCGGGGTAAGGCGGTCGCCGGGGCGCTGGTTCTGGTTGGCGGCCAGGATGTACTTGTAGGCCGAGATCAGGAAGCCGGCCGTGCCGCAGGCCGGGTCGAGGATGGTTTCGTGCGCCTGGGGCTGCACCAAGCGCACCATAAAGTCGATGATGTGGCGCGGGGTGCGGAACTGCCCGGCCTCGCCCTGCGACGACATGATCGAGAGCAGGTACTCGAACGCGTCGCCCAGGTCTTCGGAATGCTCGTAGCGGAATTCGTTGATGGTTTTGAGGAACAGCTTGAGCGTTTCCGGGTCGCGGTAGGGCAGGAAGGCGTTTTTGAAGATCGAGCGGAACAGCGCCGACAGGTTGGTGTTGTAGGTCATCTGGGTGATGGCGTCGGCGTACAGGTTGAGCATTTCCTGCCCGCCCAGGCGCGGGTTGAAGATACTGCTCCAGGCATAGCGGGCGTACTCGCCGGTAAAGAAACTGGGCGAGCCGCCGCGCGCGATCGAATCCTGGTCCATGTCATCCATGAACTTGTAGATCAGCGCGATGGTGATCTGCTCGACCTGCGATTTGGGGTCAGGTACTTTGCCAACCAGGATATCGCGGGCGGTGTCGATGCGGCGCAGGGTTTCGGAATCGGGCATGGGGCAGTCCTTTGGGAAGTGATGTGGCGTGGATGTATTATACCCCACCCCCCTCCCACCTCCCTCCAGATGGCAAAAGCGCCATCTGGAGGGAGGTTTGGAGGGGGGTGGGGTTTTACGCTGTAACGTACTTCTCTTCTTCTCGTTGTATAATCTACCTATCACCGTTGCGCAAATAGGGGACATTGCTATGAAAGAAGCCCGCGCCCGTATCAAGATCAACAAACTTCTCGAAGAAGCAGGCTGGTACTTCCTCGATCAAGACGGCCACAAAGCCAACATCCTCCTTGAAAACCACACCCGTATCACCGGCCATGCCATCAACGAAATGGGCGAGGATTACGAAACCACCAGCAGCGGTTTTGTAGACTTCCTTTTGTTCGACCAAAATGGCTTTCCCTTGATCGTTCTTGAAGCCAAAGCCGAACACAAAAGCCCCCTGGATGGTAAAGAACAGGCCCGCCGCTACGCCCGCGAGCAGGGTTGCCGCTTTGTGATCCTTTCCAACGGTAACCAGCATTACCTGTGGGACATCCAGCGCGGCAGCCCGCAGATTATTTCGCGTTTTCCAACGCCTGAATCCGTGTCTGGTTATGCCGCGTTCCAGCCCGATACCGCCGCCCTGATCAAAGAGCCGGTCGAAAGCGACTACATTGCACGCACCCAGCGCCCCGATTATCGCCAGGACCCCGGCTGGCGCGACCTTGCCGCCCGCCCTGCCTTTATCGCCGCCAACCGGTTGGCCTTCCTGCGCCCGTACCAACTCAACGCGCTGAAGGCAATCCAGCAGTCTGTGCGCCAGGGCAAAGACCGTTTTCTATTCGAGATGGCCACCGGCACCGGCAAAACACTGGTCTCCGCCGCGGTGATCAAGCTGATGCTGCGCACCGCCAATGCTCGCCGCGTGCTCTTTCTGGTCGACCGCCTGGAACTGGAAGATCAGGCCGCCAAAGCCTTTAAAGCCTACCTCAAAAACGACTACCGCTGCGTGATCTACAAAGAAAACCGCGACGACTGGCACAAGGCCGAAATCGTGGTTTCCACCGTTCAAACCTTCCTGTCGAAAAACCGCTACAAGCGCCTATTCCAGCCGGACGACTTTGATTTTGTCATCTCTGACGAGGCACACCGCAGTATCGGCGGCAACAGCCGCGCCGTGTTCGAGTATTTCATCGGTTATAAGCTCGGCCTGACCGCCACGCCCAAAGAATACCTGAAAAATATCGACGCCGCGCATCTTAGCCAGAACGACCCGCGCGAACTGGAACGCCGGATGCTGCTCGATACCTACCAGACCTTTGGCTGCCCGAACGGTGTACCCACCTTCCGCTATTCGCTCAAGGATGGCGTCGCGGATGGTTTTCTGATCAATCCGGTGGTGGTCGACGCCCGCACGGAGATCACCACGCAACTGCTGTCCGATCAGGGCTACGCGGTGCTGATCGCCAGCCCGGATGCCGGTGAAGACGAGAACGCCGAAGTGAAAGAAACGTTCTTCCATAAGGATTTTGAGAAAAAGTTCTTCTCCGATCCGACCAACCGCGTTTTTTGCCGCGCCTTTCTCGAAAACGCGCTGCGCGACCCGATTAGCGACGAGATCGGCAAGTCGATCGTTTTCTGCGTCAGCCAGAAACATGCGGCTACCATCACCCAGATGTTGAATGAAGAAGCCGACCAAATGTTCCCCGGCAAGTACCAGTCGGATTTTGCCATTCAGGTCACTTCTTCTATCCCTGGCGCGCAGCAGTTTTCGATCAACTTCACCAACAATAACCTGTCTGGGAACGAGAACTTCATGCAGAACTACCGAACGTCCAAAACCCGGGTGTGCGTGACGGTAGGCATGATGACCACCGGCTACGACTGCCCCGACGTGCTCAACCTGGCGCTGATGCGCCCGATCTTCTCGCCCACCGATTTTATCCAGATCAAGGGCCGCGGCACGCGCCGCCATAATTTCAGCGAGCAAGTGGTCGACCCGCGATACAAAAAACGGCTCGGAGCGCGCGAAAAAGACAAATACAAGCTGTTCGATTTCTTTGCCAACGTGGAATACTTCGAACGTGAATACCAGTACGATCAAATCCTCACCCTGCCGCGCGTAACCGAGACGGCCGGCCCTGATTCCGGCCTGCCCCCGCGCGTGATCTTCGAAGGCGATTACGAAAGCACACGCGCTGACCTGATCCACTCGCTCACCGAAACCGCGATTGGCGTGGACGGAATGAGGATCGACCGCATGTACTTCGAGAAATTCGGACAGCGCATCAAGTCGGACCCCGACCTGTTACGCAGCGTGGAAGCCGGCGCATGGGAAGAAGTGGATCGCCTGATCGAAGAACGCCATCTGGACAAGCCTACCGAGTTCTTCACCCGCGAAAAAATCCGCCAGGCGCTGAACAGCGACCGGCACGTCAGCCTGCGCGAGGTGGTGGAGTATGTTCTGGGCTTGATTCCGCGCATTAAAGACCGCGCTGAACTGGCCGAAGACGCCTTTGATCGCTTTGACACGCGCTGCCTGCCGCCCGAAGAGCACTTCGACGACGCGCGCGCTGTGTTCACCGCCTACCTGCTCGATCCCGAGTTCCGCTCCATCGTCGATACCGGCGCGTTCGCCCGCCTGAATCTCAACCCCAACGGCCCCGCCTTCCAGCGCATCCCCGCTTCGCTGGCCAGGATGATTTTGAATTATATTAAGGATAATATCCCGCTAAATCCGTTCTTAGCTTCGTGATGCCTTAACCCCACCCCCTCCGGTTCCCCCAGATGCTGAAGCGTGCATTTGGAGGGAGAGTACCCCCCTCCAGCTCCCCCCATCTTCAAAGAACGAAGATGGAGGGAGGGCTAAAGCCTCCCTCCAGATGGCGCTTTTTGCCATCTGGGGGGAGTGGGAGGGGGGTCTTGCTCCAGATGGTAAAGAGCGCCATTTGGTGG
>CALDSL010000299.1 GCA_937920255.1 uncultured Anaerolineaceae bacterium
TCTTCGGCCATGACCATGACGGCCTCGAAGAAGCGGTTGATGGCCGGGATCATCGGCAGGAAGGCGTTGAACAGGTCGTCCACCGAGCCGGGGCGGCGCGGGGCGGCTTTGGCGTTCTGCAGCGCGGCCCACAGCGCCTTTTCGGCGTCGTCTTCGAAGCGCGCCGGGTCCACCGGGTAGGTTTCGGCCTGGTCACGGGTGATGCGCACGCAACGCGCGTAGGCGGGCAGGATGGTGTTCCAATCCGGCCGGGCCACCCACCCGCTGAGCTGTTCCACCGCAGCCAGGGCGCGCGCCGGGTTGGCGCTCTGCTCGGCCAGCACCGCATCCACGATGTCGTAGCGGTAGTTTTGCGGCAGGCTCATCAAGTAGCTGCGCAGCCGCCCTGCGATAAACTCCAGGCAGGCGGCCTGTACCTGTTCGCTGGCGGGGATGGGCAGGCCTTCGGCGGCCAACTGCAGCCCGCGGCGCAGGTCAAAATCCAGGTTCCAGGCGGTGAGCGACTGCACCAGCCCCAGCGCGGCGCGGCGCTGCGCGAACGGGTCTTTGGTGCCGCTGGGCGCCAGCCCGGCGGCAAACAGCCCGGCCAGCGAGTCCAGCCGGTCGGCCAGTCCCACCACCAGCCCGGCGGCGGCGGTCGGGGTGCTGTCGTCGGCTGAGCGCGGCAGGTAATGCTCGAAGATGGCTTCAGCCACCTCCTGCGGCTCGCCGGAGTGCAGCGCGTAATAGCGGCCGATCACGCCCTGCAGCGAGGTCATCTCGACCACCATGTTGGTCACCAGGTCGGCTTTGGCCAGCAGCGCGGCGCGGCGGGCGGCGCTGGCCGCGCTGGCATCCACCGGCAGGCCGGGGAGCAGCTTTTCCACCAGGGTCTGGATGCGGTGGGTCTTATCCAGCATCGAACCAAGCTTGAACTGGAAGGTGAGCGTGCCCAGGCGCGGCAGGTAATCCTCCAGCTTATGTTTGAGATCTTCGGTGATGAAGAACGCGGCGTCGGCAAAACGCGCGCGGATGACCTGCTCGTTGCCGTCGGCCACCACGTCGAGGTGCTGACCGTCGCCGTTGCGCACGGCGATGAACAGCGGCAGCAGCGATCCGCCGGCGGCGTAGGCCGGGAAGTAGCGCTGATGCTTTTTCATCACCGAAATGAGAACTTCGGGCGGCAGGCGCAGGTGATCTTCTTCAAAGCGGCCGACCAGCGCGGTGGGCGCTTCGACCAGCGCGGTGACTTCGGCCAACAGGCCGGCGTCGAGTGTTTCCTGCGCGCCGTTCTCGCGCAGCAGCGCCAGCGCCTGGCGTTCGATCTCGGCGGCGCGTTCGGCCGGGTCGAGCAAAATGCCCTGGGCGCGCAGCGCGTCAAAGTAGGCGGCCGGGGTGGCAATTTCGATCTCTTCCGGCTGGCGGAAGCGCAACCCGCGCGTGACGCGCCCGGAAGGCACGCCGGCGAAGGTGAACGGCACCAGCGCCGTGCCATACAGCGCCAGAATCCAGCGCACCGGGCGCGAGAAGGCCACGCCCGAGCTGTTCCAGCGCATGGCCTTTTCGAATTTCAGATTGGTGAGGATGGCGGGCAGGGCCTCGGCCAGCACTTCCAGCGCGGCGCGGCCTTTTTCTTCCACCAGCGCCACGGCGTAACGGCCGCCGTCCATCTCGCGCACTTGCAGGTCTGCGGGCAGTAGCCCCTTGCCGCGCGCGAAGCCCTCGCCGGCCTTGGTGGGGCGGCCCTCGGCGTCGAAGGCGCGGTCGGCCGGCGGGCCTTTGACCACGTTGGTGCGGTCGGGCTGGCGCGCGGCCAGCGACTGCACCGAAAGCACCAGCCGGCGCGGCGTGCTGAGCACGCGCACCGCGCCGTGCTCCAGCCGGGCGTCGTCCAGCGCGGCGGTCAAGCGTTCGAGCAATTGCCCCGCGACCGATTCCTGCTCGGCGGCAGGCAGTTCCTCAGTGCCGATCTCCACCAGCAGCTCGTCAGCGTCCGGCATATCGCCGGCGGCGGGCTGCGCGGCAGGCCGGGCAGCGGCGGCAGGCTGCGCGGCGTTCCCCTGCAGCCAGGGGAAACCCATCTCCTGACGCTGGGCCACGTAGGCTTCGGCCACGCGGCGCGACATATCGCGCATGCGCGCGAAGAACGCCGCGCGTTCGGTCACGCCGATCGCGCCGCGCGTGTCCAGAATATTGAAGGTGTGCGAGCATTTGAGCACGTAATCATGCGCGGGCAGCACCAGGCCGTTGGCCAGCGCGGTTTCGGCTTCGGCTTCGTACAGGCGGAACATCTCACGCAGGCTGTCGACCCCGGCGATTTCAAAGTAATACTTGCTGTGCTCGTATTCGCCCTGCAGGTTCAGGTCGCCGTAGGTGCGCTCCCCGTTCCAGGCGATGTTGCGGAAGTTGCGCTCACGCTGCAGCGGCATGGCGATGCGTTCCAACCCGTAGGTGATCTCCACCGAAACCGGATTGGTCTGCATGCCGCCCGCCTGCTGGAAATAGGTGAACTGGGTGATCTCCTGCCCGTCGAGCCACACTTCCCAGCCCAGGCCCCATGCGCCGAGCGCCGGGCTTTCCCAGTTATCTTCCACAAAGCGGATGTCGTGCTTGCGCGGGTCGATGCCCAGCGCTTCCAGCGAGCGCAGGTACAGCTCCTGCGGGTTGCCGGGATCGGGTTTGAGAATCACCTGGAACTGGTAATGCTGCTGCAGGCGGTTGGGGTTCTCGCCGTAGCGGCCGTCATCAGGGCGCACGG
>CALDSL010000300.1 GCA_937920255.1 uncultured Anaerolineaceae bacterium
CATATCAGCACCCGCAGCTAGGCGCGGTGGAACTGGGCGGCTGGAACATGCTCACCACCTGGCGCAATCCGCCAGCCCATAAACTCCAGGCAGAAGTGGAACGCCACCTGCCGTTTGTACTGGCGCTGGGTGAAATGTTACCCAAGATCACCCTGCCACTGTTGGACGCCCGGCGCCTGGGCGAGAACACCTGGTCGGTACGCGCCGGGGTGGAAAACACCGGCTATCTGGCAGCTTTCACAACCAACCAAGCGCGCGCGCGCAAAGCCGTGCGCCCGGCGCGCGTGGTGATCGAGCTGCCCGAAGGCGCGCGGCTGGTGGAAGGGCGTGCTGAGATCGAAATCGGCTTTCTGGAAGGACGCAGCAATAAGTTCAGCTTCGCGCTGGACGTAGCCGCGACGGACAACCGCGGGTTGGCCATCTGGCTGGTGGAAGCTGCGCCCGGCACGCAGATTGCCGTGAAGGTGATAGCCGAACGCGCCGGCACGCTGGTCAAGACGTTCCGATTGGGCGAATAATTTGCTATGAGTTGTTCGAGATCAAAAGCCGGTCACGCCTTGCGGCCGGCCACATAACATGATCTGCAGAGGTAGAGAAGCAAGATGTTGCGTCTCTACGATGGCTGTTCAAGACACAATGTCTTGCAAAGAAACGAATGATCAAACAAAATTATGAGGAGCAGACAGAGATGGAGTACGAGCATTTAGGAAGAACAGGCTTGAAAGTCAGCCGGCTGTGCCTGGGCACCATGAACTTCGGCCCGCACACCAGCGAAGAAGACAGCTACCGCATCATGGACGCCGCGCTGGAACTGGGGATCAACTTTTTTGACACGGCCAATGTATACGGCTGGAAATTGGGCGAAGGCATCACCGAAAACATCATCGGTCGCTGGTTCGCGCAGGGCGGCGGGCGGCGCGAGAAGGTGGTACTCGCCACCAAAGTCTACGGTCGCATGGGCGAGTGGCCCAACCAGACCAAACTCTCCGCATATCATATCCGCACCGCGTGCGATGAAAGCCTGCGCCGGCTGAAAACCGACCACATCGACCTGTACCAGATGCACCATATTGACCGTGAAACACCATGGGAGGAGATCTGGCAGGCAATGGATGTGCTTGTCCAGCAGGGCAAGGTCATTTACGTGGGCAGCAGCAACTTCGCGGGCTGGAATATTGCCCAGGCGATGGAAACCGCCCGCGCTCGGCACTTCCTCGGCCTGGTGTCGGAACAGAGCCTGTACAACATCGGCGAGCGCATGGTCGAGCTGGAAGTCATCCCCGCCTGCCGCGAATACGGCTTGGGGCTGATCCCCTGGAGCCCGCTGATGGGCGGCGCTCTTGCTGGCGCGCTGCAAAAAGCCAGCGAAGGCCGCCGCGCCAGCGAGGGCGTGCAGCGGAACATTGACAAGCACCATGCCAAGATTGAAGCCTGGGAAGCCTTCTGCCAGGAGTTGGGTGAGAAACCCGCCGACCTGGCGCTGGCCTGGCTGTTGCATAACCCGGTCGTCACCGCGCCGATCATCGGCCCGCGCACAGTCGAGCAGATGCAGGGCAGCCTGCGCGCGTTGGATATCAAGCTGGATGAAGGCGCGCTCCAGCGCATCGACGAGATCTGGCCCGGCCCCGGCGGAGAGGCCCCCAAAGCCTACGCCTGGTAAGCATGCATGCTGGAACAGCCCGAGATTCTGCTGGAGGATGAAGCCGTCCTGGCGGTCAATAAACCTGCAGGGATGTTGACCATTCGGGACGGCTATGATCCTGCCCTGCTCCATCTCTCAGGCTGGCTGCAGGAACGTTTCGGCCGCGTGTGGACCGTCCACCGCCTGGATAAAGACACCAGTGGCGTGATCCTCTTCGCGCGCAGCGCCGATGATCATCGCTTTCTCAACGGGCAGTTTGAAGACAAACAAGTCCGAAAGGTCTATCACGCGCTGGCATGGGGTCTGCCAGAGTGGAAGGAAACCCTGGCGGATTTTCCGCTGCGGGTCAACGGCGACCGCCGCCACCGCACCGTGATCGACCGGCAACGTGGAAAACCGGCCTCCACCGCCCTGCGCGTGCAGGAAGCGTATCAAGATTTCGCTGCCTGTCTAATCGAGGCGCGCCCAGGTACTGGCTACACGCACCAGATCCGCGCCCACCTGACTCACCTCGGCTTTCCGCTGCTGTGCGATGCACTCTACGGGCGGCACGATTCTCACCCCGGCCAGCCTCTGTTAATCCAACGCACGGCGCTCCACGCCGCGCAGATCACCTTTCATCACCCGCTGACCCGGGAGGATTTCACCGTCAGCGCCCCCTACCCGGATGATTTTCAGCTTGCGCTGGAGCAGCTCCGCGGATAGGGCTGGGTTTCCAGGATACATTGTCGAGAAAAAAACGCACCCCGACCTTTTCGACCGGGGTGCGTCTATTTCTATCTTGCGTGACAGATTACTTTACAATCGTCACCTGGGGTTCAGGGGTCAGGTCCACGACCGGTTTCTTACTGGTCACAATGCCCCAAATCACGCCAGCAGACAGGATGATGACCGCGATCCAGCCGCCAACACCCAAATCACGGATGCTGACGATGATCGGCGCAGCCAGCAGCGAGACCAGGTTGACAACCTTGATCATCGGGTTCAGCGCGGGGCCAGCGGTATCTTTCAGCGGGTCGCCCACGGTGTCGCCCACCACTCCAGCCTTGTGACGTTCGGAGCCCTTACCGGTGTTAGCCACCAGGTCGCGCGGCTCATCTTCGATGGCTTTCTTGGCGTTGTCCCAGGCGCCGCCGGCATTGGCCATAAAGACCGCCAGCAACTGGCCACTCAGGATGACACCCGCCAGGAAACCGCCCAGGGCTTCCACCTGGAGCACCAGGCCAACCAGCAAGGGCAGGCAGACGGAGATCGCCGCCAGGGGCAGCAGTTCTTTCTGCGACGAGCGGGTGGAGATGCCGACCACGCGAGCGTAATCGGGGGCCACGGT
>CALDSL010000301.1 GCA_937920255.1 uncultured Anaerolineaceae bacterium
CCGGCGTCGATTACGAAGCCATCCTGCGCCAGGCCGAGCAGGAAGTTGACATCGTTCTGTGGGACGGCGGCAACAATGACTTCTCGTTCTACGTCCCCGACCTGTCGATCGTGGTCGCCGACCCGCACCGCCCCGGGCATGAAGTTTCGTACTACCCCGGCGAGACCACCGTCCGAACCGCCGACGTGTTTGTGATCAACAAGGTCGACACCGCCAATCCCGAAGCCGTGCAGACCGTTCGCAAGAACCTGTACAGTGTCAACCCGGACGCGGTCGTGATCGAAGCCGCCTCCCCGCTGTTTGTGGACGACCCGAGCGCCATCCGCGGCAAGCGCGTGCTGGTGATCGAAGACGGCCCGACCCTGACCCATGGCGGCATGAAATACGGCGCCGGTTACGTGGCCGCGCAGCGCTTCGGCGCCGCCGAGATTGTCGACCCGCGCCCGTTCGCGGTCGGCACCATCACCGACACCTACAACAAGTACCCCGGCACCGGCGTCATTCTGCCCGCCATGGGTTACGGCGACCAGCAGGTGCGCGATCTGGAGACCACCATCAACAACGCCGATGTGGACATGGTGATTGTGGCCACCCCCATCGACCTGACCCGCGTGCTCAAGATTAACAAGCCCTACCAGCGCGTTCGATACGAGCTGCAGGAGATCGGCCAGCCCACGCTGGAAGACCTGCTCAAGGCCAAGTTCGGCAAGTAATTCGTTTTTGACCGGTTTTCGATCAGGGAGCATCTGCTCCCTGATCGTGGTTAATGGGTAGTTAATACCCCCCTCCAACCTCCCCCCAAACCGCTGAAAACCGCGATTTCGGGGGAGGCTTTCGCCTCCATACAAAAGTGGTCACCCTTTTGGGGGTCGCCCACACACCGTCCCAGTGTCCTTGTGGGAGGCCACGCAAAGCGTAGGTTGGATGGGGATCGTAGTTCTTCCTGAGAACCGCCGCGGCTATGGTATCATATAAGGCGATATTACTTTCGGGGTATATACCTCGCGGCAAGGCCGCGATGAAGTGTGACAGGCAGCTATGTTCATTGATGAAGCAAGAATTTATGTTCGTTCTGGAAAAGGTGGAGATGGCTTCGTGCATTTCCACCGCGAAAAGTTTGTGCCGCGCGGCGGGCCGGATGGCGGCGACGGCGGCCGCGGCGGTAGCGTGTACCTGGAAGTCGTTCAGACCATGAACACGCTGGTTGCCTACCGGCACAAGAGCCGCTATGTGGCCAAAGATGGCATGAAAGGCGCGGTCAACAACCAGACCGGGCGCTCGGCCGACGATTTAATTGTGCCCGTACCGCCGGGGACCGTGGTATACGATGAGGACAGTGGTGAACTGCTGGGCGACCTGGTGGAGCCCGGCCAGCGTCTGCTGGTGGCCAAGGGCGGTCGCGGCGGTCGCGGCAACCCGCATTTTATGAATTCCCGCAACCAGGCGCCGCGCACCGCCGAGAAGGGCGAGCCGGCGATCGAGAAAAACCTGCGCCTGGAATTGAAGTTGATCGCGGATGTGGGCATTGTGGGCGTTCCCAATGCGGGCAAATCCAGCCTGCTGGCAGCGGTCACCAACGCAACGCCTAAAATCGCCAGCTACCCGTTTACCACCGTCGAGCCCAACCTGGGCGTGGCCGAACTGGACCTGGAGAACACACTCATCCTGGCGGATATTCCCGGCCTGATCGAAGGAGCGCACCAGGGCGTCGGTCTGGGTGACAGCTTCCTGCGCCATATCCAGCGCACGCGCGTGATCATTCACCTGCTGGACGGCATGGCCGAAGACCCGCTTCTGGACTACTCGCAGATCAACAGCGAGCTGGCTTTGTTCGACGAAAACCTGGCCAAAAAACCGCAGATTGTGGCCGTCAGCAAGATGGACCTGCCCGAAGTGCAGGAGCGCTGGCCGCAACTGCGCGAAGCGCTGATCGGGCATGGCATCGAAGACCCGATGGCGATTTCTTCGGTGGCGCACATTGGCCTGGAACCGCTGCTGTGGCGCGCGCACGAGCTGCTCAAGACCGCGCCAAAACTCGAGGCTGTCGCCGCGCTGCCGGTGTACCGCCCCAGCGAAGATCCGCGTGAATTTACCATCTCGCGCACCTCTGACGGCTGGCAGGTGAGCGGCGCGGCCATCGAACGCGCCGCCAAGATGACCTTCTGGGAGCACGAAGGCTCGGTGCGCCGCTTCCAGCGCCTGCTGGAAACGCTGGGCGTGGAGAAAGCACTACGCGAGGCCGGCGTTCAGGAAGGCGACACGGTCTACATCGCCGATTACGAACTGGAGTGGCAGGATTAGGCCATGCGCCTGGGCATCTTTGGCGGCACCTTTGACCCGCCGCACGTCGGCCACCTGATCCTGGCGTCCGAGGCGTTTGAGCAATTGCAGCTCGACCGGTTGTTGTGGGTGTTGACCCCCGACCCGCCGCATAAGCAGGACCAGGTCATTTCCTCCCAGAAGATGCGCCTGGAATTGCTGCGGCTGGCAATCGCGGACAACCCGCAGTTCGAGCTTTCACGGGTGGAGCTGGACCGCCCCGGCCCGCATTACGCGCTGGATACGGTGCGGCTGCTGCGCGAGCAGTTCCCGGGCTGGGAGCTGGTCTACCTGATCGGCGGCGACTCGCTGCGCGATCTGCCCACCTGGCACCAGCCCCAGTCGCTGGTGCAGGCGGTGGACGCATTCGGCGTGATGCGCCGGCCGGGCGCGGAATTCGACATGGCCGCGCTGGAAGAAATTTTACCGGGGATTGGGGAAAAGGTTCGATTTTTGGACGTGCCGCTGCTGGAGATCTCTTCGACGGAAATCCGCGCGCGGCTGGCGCAGGGCCGTACCGCGCGCTATTATTTACTGCCGACTGTATACAGGCGCATTCTGCGCCGGAGGTTTTACCAGCCCAAACGCGTCGAGCAGGTTTGATCGACCGGCTGGGCTGCAACCGTTCACCGCGGTCATTCTGCGGTTTCATATTCGGATGGTTGCTTCTGCAGGATACAAGAGGCTAACATGGATGCAAAAACGAAAGCGCGTTATTTGGACAACTGGACTGACGAGCGAAGCAGCGCGGCTTTGTACAGCGTGCTGGCGGAACGCGAAACGGACCAGCGCCTGGCTGAGATTTACCGGCGCATGGGCGTAGTCGAGATCAGGCACGCCAAAAAGTGGGAACACTTGTTGAAGGAAGGCGGAGAAAGCGTGCCCGAGTTTCGCCCGGCGCTGCGCGTCGCGGTGCTGCTATGGTTGGCGCGCCGGTTTGGCCCGGAGATGGTGCTGCCCGCGATGCAGCGCATGGAACAGGGCGGTTCCGCCGGGTATAGCGCCCAGCCCGAGGCGCGTGAAATGGTGGGCGATGAAAGCTCGCACGCGCGCATTCTCAACCAGCTCAGCCAGCATTCCCGCGGCGGCATGGCCGGCGCGTCGCTGGCAGTCCTGGAAGGCCGCCACCGCGGGGCGGGCGGCAATGCTTTGCGCGCAGCAGTGCTGGGAGCCAATGACGGCCTGGTTTCCAACCTGAGCCTGGTGATGGGCGTCGCCGGGGCGGCGCTTGCCAGCCAGCAGATTTTGATCACCGGACTGGCTGGCCTGCTGGCCGGCGCGATTTCGATGGCGCTGGGGGAATGGCTTTCGGTGCAAAGCTCGCGCGAGCTGTATGCCAACCAGATCGCCATCGAGCGCGAGGAGATTAGCGGCGCGCCGGAGGAAGAGGCCGAAGAACTGGCGCTGATTTATGAATCGCGCGGATTGGAACGTGAGACCGCGCGGGCTATGGCGCATAAGATCATCTCGAACCCGGAAAGCGCGCTGGACACCCTGGCCCGTGAAGAACTGGGCATCAATCCGGAAGAACTCGGCGGGTCGGCCTGGGTGGCGGCGATCACTTCGTTCCTGCTGTTTGCATTAGGCGCAATCATCCCGGTGTTGGCCTTTCTGTTTTGGGAGGGAAGCACCGCTGTTATTGCAAGCATCCTCTTCAGTACCTTTGGGCTGTTCCTGGTGGGGGCTGCCACGTCGCTGTTTACCGGACGCGGGCTGTTGTTCTCGGGCATGCGCATGGTGGTATTCGGCCTCGCCGCTGCCGCGGTAACGTTTGGCATCGGGCGCCTGATTGGCGTCAGCCTGGCCGGGTAAGAGGCGCAGTTTAAACATGAACGCCGGGGAAGGAACCCCCGGCGTTTTTCGATGAACGTGGCCTTTAGCGGTGGATCAGTTCCAGCTGTCCCACGCTCATTTCAACGTGGATGGTCAGCAGCGGGCCGGAACCCTGGGTTTCGTAGGTGCGGTCCTGCACGTTCCACACGCCGCGCTGGGTGACGTTGTTCAGGCTGCCGTCGACTTCGATGCGGGCGCGCATGCCATCGGGGATGACGATCTCGATATTGCTCACGCCGCTGGTAATACGCACGCTGGCGTCCTGCTTCAGCTCGCCGCTGAAATCGAGGGTGTAGTCGCCGGCGCCACTGTCGAATGTCATTTCGCGGAAGTTGGCATTGGCCAGGCCGGTCATATCCACCTGCGAAGCGCCGGTCTTGTAGCTCAACAATTCCATGCTTTCCGGGTTGGACTGATCGAACGTCACATCCGATTTGCTGGCGCCGTCGTTGATCTCCAGCCGGGTGAGCGGCACACCGCCCAGCGACAGGGTGCCTTCATAGGCGCCGGCGTTGATCTGCAGCGCGGTGGGCGTATTGCCCAGGCGGATATCCCACTCGTTGATAACATCCGTGCCGACGTTGAGCACATTGCGCAGTTCGTCCTGGTCGATGACCAGTTTACTGCCGTCCCGGCGGATGGAAGGTTTCTGGTTTTCCAGGTTGTAGCGCACCGTTCCGGAGACATATGACGCGCCGCCACCGGTGAGGTTCAGCTTTCCGGCCGACATGCTCAGCTCGAGGCTGGCAGGCGTCGAAGCCGGCGCGGGTTCGTTGATTGTCAGGGTTTCAGGCTGGTCCATCACATTCGGGTTGCGTAGGTCAGGCGCATTGACGGTAATCTGGCAGGCCAGCGAAGTCATGATCAAGATGATCAGAAAAAGGGGCAGGGCATAGCGTTTCATGGTTTCTCTTCTTTCGTTCTGGGCGGCCGGGGTGATGCAATTTCTGGGGCATCACCCCGGCCAGGGGGTATGTCTAGGCGTTCTCCTGCGGAGGCTCCGGGGGTCGCGTGCCGTCGGCGTCGGGCAGTGGGTCGCTGGCGGGCGCATCGTAAACCTGAGCGCTGGCGGGCGGCTCAGCGGATGGCTCAACCGGTGGTTCAAAAGGCGGCTCGTAAGGGGCTGGGGTCTGCGGCGGGGGCGTGTAGGCAGCCGGCGCCGGGCGTGTGTAGGTTGCGGGGGCGATGGGAGCAGACGTGGGGCGGCTGTACACCTGCGTGCCGAACTTGCTGGCCAGCACGCCGCCCAGGCCTAACATGGCGACCACGGTGGGTACCACCCAACCGACGCAGGGGATGATCGAAGCTACGCCGCTGACCAGTGAGAGCACCAGCGTGCCCACGCCCGCGGCGACCGGGGCGGTCCAGTTGGCGCGGAACAGGCTCACGCCCATGCGCTGTCCAAGCTCCAGCCCCAGCGCTATCCAACCGAAGGCGCCGGCGATGGCCAGAGCCAGCAGGGCCAGCAGGCTGACCGGGATGCCGATGATGGTGATGGCCACGATGACGATGACCACCGGCGCGAGGATCAGGGTGAGCATGCCAATGGCGCCGGTCACCAGCGGCTGTGAGATGATCGAGGTAGCCACGCGCTCGGTGGGCTTGGGGGCAAACATCACCACCAGCACCGCGACGGCGGCCATCACAAACGCCTGGAGGATGCTCAGCATGAACTGCCAGATTGGGGTGACGATGTTGTCCATGCTTCTGGGCAAAATCCGCGGCAGATTGAAGTTAAAATCCGATGGGCCGCTGCTGACCGTTCCATTGATCTGCGCGCCGGGGTCCTGATTGACCGTGCCGCCCAGGGTGCGAATGTCGCCTTCCACCACCGCTGTACTGGATAGAAAGATCGTCCCGCCCATGACAGCGACGCTGCCGTTGATGTTGCCGTGAATGGTAAGCGTGCCGCCCATGATGGCAACATCCCCATTGACGCGCGCGCCCTGTTCAATGGTCGCCTCGCCCCCAAATACCGCCAGCGGACCGTTGAGCGTTTCGCCGCTTCTCAGCCGGTACGAACCGCCCATCACGACTTTGCCGTCATCCCCATCCTGCGCGTGAACGGCGGCCGGCGCTGCCAGAAAGGCCAGCACAATGACCAAAAGTGTTAACAGCCTGAGAAATGTTTTCATGTGTTCTCAACTCCTTGAGTGGTGACGCGCCAGAGGGTGAAAGCCCA
>CALDSL010000302.1 GCA_937920255.1 uncultured Anaerolineaceae bacterium
GCCGGGTCGGGGTGGTTGGAAACCACCTTGATCGCCAGGTTGACGTCCATGCGGCCGTAGGCATCGGCGGCCACGTTGACGCGCCAGGCGCGGGTGTGCTGCCACAGATCGTGCAGCAGCAGAACTGCCAGCCCGGCCATACCCCAGCGCAGTTCGGCGCGCAGGTTGCGGCTGTCCAGCCAGCGCTGCATCTGCACCGCGGCCATCACCGCCAGCACCAGGAAGGGCAGGATGATCAGCCGCGAAGAGACGCGCTCGCCGTTGATAAGCGGGATCGGCAGCAGCATGAAGGGCCGGTAAACGCGCCCCACCGCCAGCGCGGTCATCGCCAGCGCGGGCAGCAGGAACTGCGGGAAGCCGTCCGGCGCGTCGAGCTTGCGCAGCCAGCGCCACAGGCCAAACCCCAGCAGGAACAGCGTTCCCGAGAGCCCCACAAACAGGTCGAATTCCCACGCGCCCAGCGGGGTCAGGAACCCGCGCGTGCCAAACGACTGGTACGGGTCGGTAAAACGCACCAGCCCATCGAGCACGGCGGCAAAGGTCGGGTAGCCGCCTAAATATTCGTTATCAAACTTGCCCAGTTCCAGCGCGGGCGGCAGCAGGCGAAAGATGGCCAGCAGGCAGGATGCCACCAGCGTTTTCAACGCCAGCCCAAAATACTTCCACGCAAACAGGCCGAAAAATCCCAGAAAGAACAGGCACCACACGAACTGGTGAAACGCTCCGTTGAGCAGGATGAAAAACAGGAGGAAGGATGTGGCGGCCACCCAGCGCCAGCCGGGCAGTTTGCCCGCCTGACCGCCGTCCACCGCCTGCACCAGCAGCACGATCAGCCACGGCATCAGGTACGTGGCCGCGAAGTTGACGTGCCCCACGCTCAGGTGCGCCTGCACGTGCCCGTTGGCGGCGTAGATCAGAAACAGCAGCGCGAATACCAGCGGCGAAAGGTCAAAGCGGCGCAAAAACCACAAGAGCGCCAGCGCGCCCAACGTGTACAGCAGCAGGGTGTTGAATAGCACCCACCCCGTCACGCTGAAGAATGGCAGCAGCAGCATCTGCGGCGAGAGGATCACGTCCGGCAGCGCCAGGTAGCGGTCGGTCACCCCGCGCAGCGCGGATGCGTCCGGCATGTGCAGCGGAAGTTGGCCGGTCTCCACCGCGTCTTGCACAAAGGCGATGCGCGCGGCGTTGACCTCAGCCCAATCGTGAAAATCGTACGGCCCGCGCCCCCAGTTGAGCAGCTGGCCGATCAGAAACACGCCCACCAGGTACAGCCCGGCGATCCAGGCCCACGCCAGCCAGCGCCGCCGCGTGGCGGAAACCGGCTGGAACAGGAAATCGGCCAGGGTGTCGAGCAGGGCGGTGACTTTGGCCAGCATAGTCCTTTATTCCGCCAGCAAATACGCGCTGATCCAGCGCGTGGTGGCGTCCAGCGCTTCCCAGTGCGTGCGTTCGTAGTTGTGCGAAGCGTCCACGCCCGGGCCGATCAGCGCCACCGCGGCGTCACCGCCCGCGCGCCACCAGGCCTCGCCGTCCGAGCCATAGAAGGGGTAGATGTCGGTCTTATAGGGGATGGCGTTGTCTTCCGCCAGCCTGCGCAGCTTGGCCGACAGCCCGTAGTGGTACGGTCCGCCCGAATCTTTGAGGCACAGGGTGGCGTGGAACTCGTCTGAGTTCTGCCCCTCGCCCACCGCGGCCATGTCCACCGCCACCAGCTCGGCCGTGTCGGCCGGGAAGCCGGTGGACGCGCCGTGCCCGACCTCTTCGTAGTTGGAGATCAGGAAGGTGGTGGTCTGCAGCGGCGTCTGCCCGGCATCCGCCAGGTCTTTAATCGCGGCCACGATGTTGGCCACGCAGGCTTTGTCGTCCAGGTGGCGCGAGCGCACAAAGTCGTTGGTTACTTCGACGCGCGGGTCAAACGAGACAAAATCGCCCACCTCGATACCCAGCGCGCGGGTTTCTTCGGGGTTGGTAGTGCGCGCGTCCAGGCGCACTTCCATGTTGGCGTCCTCGCGCGTGGTGTCGTTCAACTTGCGCCCGTAGACGTGCATCGAGGCGGCCTTGACCAGGATCGAGCCGCGCACCGTGTCGCCGCCGTGGGTGTGCACCGTCACGCCCTCGCCTTCCACCGTGCTCCACGCCACTCCGCCAATGGTGGTGAGCAGCAGCCGCCCGTTGGGCTTGATCTCCTTGACCATCGCCCCCAGCGTGTCGACGTGCGCGGTCAGCGCGCGCGGCGAATCGCTGCGCTGGCCGGGCCAGGTGGCCACCAGCGCGCCCTTGCGCGTGCGCGCCAGCTTCAACTGCGGGAACGCCGCCAGCCACTGTTCGGTCAGGGCAACCGCGGCGTCGGTGAAGCCGGTGGGGCTGGGGGTGTTGAGCAGTTGGGTGAGGAAATCGAGCAGGTATGTTTTGTCGGTCATTGATTCCTCCAGGGGTTGTGGTGGCAGAGCCGTGGGATGCTACGGTTAGAAAGCTTGCCCTTCAAAGGCGCTGATGGCCTCGCGCCAGCGGGCGGGAACGGGCATGCTGGTCTGGCTGCGGTAATCGTAGGCCACCATCACCGTTTCGCCGGTGGCCATGGTCTTACCGGTGTCCTCATCTTCGATAACGTAATCAAAGCGCAGGCTCTTGTTGCCGATGTGCCCGGTGCGGATGCCCACCCGCACCCGGTGCAGTAATTCGATCGGGGCCAGGTAGGCCACGTGCACGTCGGCCACGATCAGCCCGACGCTGAAAAAGTCGCGGCCGTCCCACAAACCCAGCTTGAGCAGGTATTCCACCCGCGCTTCTTCCATAAAGCTCAGGAAGCGCGTGTTATTAACGTGCCACTGCGGGTCGAGGTCGCCGTAGCGCACTTGGATCGACGTGTACATGCGAAATTGGGACATAGGCACATTATACCGGAAAGTGCCGGTCAACCGGTGCGGCGCCGCACCTGCTATTTTTGTAAGCCTGGAGGCACCCCGCCATTCCGATTGGATCATTCACACAAAAGCGAACCGCGCACCGGGACGGTGTTCCTTCGGGAAAGAAGCGAAGAGCGCGAGGAAAAACGCGAAGAAAAGCGATGAAAAATCTTCTTCGCGTTTCCTTTGCGCTCTCTTCGCGTTCTTCGCGGTAAAAGCTTTTTCACGTAATCTATAAAACCCCTATGGCTATAAACTTGTCATATTTTTAGGATCAATATACAGTAATTCTGCGTAAATGGTCATATTTGGAGAATGACGCTTGACACTTGTTCGATATTTGCTTTTACCATAAACTTGATAACAAGAGAAATCTTACCCACATTTCATATTTTAGGAACGGACAAGTGCTATGCAAATAACGCGCCAGGCCGATTATGCATTGCGGGCGATGTTGTATCTCACAAAACTTGACGACAACCAGCGCGCTGCTACAAGCCAGATTGCTCAAGAACAACATATTCCCCCGTCATTTTTAGCCAAGATCATCTCCCAGCTTTCCATCGCGGGACTGATCCATACCTCTCGCGGTGCGCGCGGCGGCGTTTCGCTGGCCCGCGCTCCAGAAGATATTTCGATCCTTGAAGTAGTGGAAGCCATCGACGGGCCGCTGGCCCTCAACGAATGCACGCAGAACCCTTCCGCCTGTGTATTGGGCGAAACCTGCCCGCTGCACTCACTGTGGTGCGAAACCCAGGCTGAACTGGTGGAGCGGCTGCGTAAAACCACCTTCGCTAACTTTACGAACGCCAAACCGATCGCGGCGTAATTCGGGCCGCGCCGGCTCGTACTGTCAGAATTAATCCAGGCTGTCCAAGCGCATGGTTTGGGGAGCCTGGTTTGATGAGGAGCGACGATTGAATCTGCGCAACCCGACGATGAAAACGCGCCTGCTGGGCCTGGCCGCCACCCTGGCGGTGATCCTGCTGATCACCGCGCTCTCGCCCATCGAGCAGACCCTGGGAGAAAGCATCCGCATCGTGTATTTTCACGGGGCCTGGGTGTGGGCCGGGCTGGTCACGTTTGGCCTGGCGGCGCTGGCCGGGCTGCTGGGCCTGGCGCTGCGCCGCGGCTGGCCGAGCTGGTCGCTGGCGCTGGGCCGCACCGGGCTGTTCTTCTGGCTCACCTACCTGCCCATGTCGCTGTGGGTGATGCAGTTGTTTTGGGGCGGCTTTTTCTTCGACGAGCCACGCTGGCGCGTGCCGTTCACCTTCGCGGTGGTGGCCGTGCTGCTGCAGGTCGGGTTGTGGCTGCTCAATACTCCAGACGTGCTCACCTGCCTGGGCAACCTGGGCTTTGGCGTGGCGCTGTGGTGGAACACCCTGAGCGCCGAGGCCATCCTCCACCCCGAATCGCCGGTGATGAACTCCAACTCGCCGCG
>CALDSL010000303.1 GCA_937920255.1 uncultured Anaerolineaceae bacterium
GTCATGCGCGATGTGACCGATTTTATGAAGGCCCGGCACGCGCTGCGCGAGAGCCAGGAGCGCGAGCTCGCCCGGCTGGCGGAGATCCAGGCATTTATGGACGCGGTGCCCGCCGCGGTGTGGATCGCGCGAGACCCGCAGGGTGTCAATATCGAAGCCAACGCCTATGGCTACAAAATCCTGCGCATGCAGCCCGGCGATGTCATCTCTAAGTCCGCCGGTGACGATCAGGCCCCCGGCCATTTCCAGGTGTTGAAAGATGGGCGGGAACTCCTGCCGGAGGACATGCCCGTTCAGGCCGCCGCCCGCGGCGAGCCCGTGGCAGATTACGAATATGATATTGTTTTTGCGGACGGTGAAACGTTGCACATGCTTGGCAACGCCACCACCATCTGGAAAGACGGCAAACCGGCCGGTTCGGTCAGTGCCTTTATCAACGTCACCGAGCGCAAAAAGTTTGAGAAAGCCCTGCGCGAAAGCGAAGAACGCCTGCGCACTGCACTGCGTTCGATGAAAGGTTTTGTGTGGGAGCACGATCTGGTCCGTGGAGCGATCTACCGCTCCGAAGGATTTCAGGATGTAACCGGTTTCACCCTGGAGGAAATCGGCTGCCAGGACTGTGACTGGACCGCGCGCATCCACCCGGATGATATCCCCGCCGATATTTCGGCCGCCAGGATGCAGCGCGACTATCCTCATGGCTTTATGCATGAACACCGCTTCCTGCACAAAGACGGCCACTGGGTCTGGCTGCAGGAGCAGGGCAGCGTTCTGTGCGATGCCAGCGGCACGCCGAACCGTATCGTCGGCGCCACGATTGACGTCACCAGTCGCAAAAACGTAGAACTGGCGCTGCGTGAAAGCGAAGAACGCTTCCACAACGTGCTGGATAATACGCCCACCGTGATGTTCACCATGGATGCGGATCTGCGCTACACCTGGGTATATAACCCGCGCAACGATTTCACCGTCGACGCCGTTCTTGGCAAAACCGATTATGATTTACTCGAACCGGAAGACGCCGGAATTATCACCGCGCCCAAACGGGAAGTACTCCAAACCGGAAAGCCGGTGCGCTGCGAACTCCAGTATCATATTTCGGGCAATCTTGTTGCCTATCAGGTGGCGTTTGAACCCATTTTTGCCGAGGATGGAAGCGTGAGCGGTCTGAGCGGTTTGGCCATGGATATTGCCGACATCTTCAACCTGCGCCAGCAGCAAACCAAAGACCAGGCGCACATCGAAATCCAGCGCCGCATCATCGAGCAGCGCGAGCAGGAACGCCTGCAGATCGCGCGCGACCTGCACGACGGCCCGCTGCAGACCTTTACCGCCGCCGGCTTTATGCTGCAAAACCTGATGGAGGAAACCGCGCAGATGCCGGAAGCTCAACGGGCGCTGCAGGAGATGAAAAAAGATCTCAACAACGGCGTCGCTGAGCTGCGCGCCTACGCCAGCGAACTGCGCCCGCCGACCCTCTCATCCTTTGGCCTGGAAAAAGCCATCAACGCCCACCTGGAAGATTTCCGCCGCCGGCACCCGCACATCCTCGTCACCTACCGCGCCCGGCAGCAAGGCGCCATCTTGCCCGAAACCCCGCGCATGGCCCTCTACCGCATCTACCAGGAATTGATGAACAACATCGTCAAGCACGCCCAGGCCTCGCAGGTCAACATTATCTTCACCAAAACCCTGCAAGCCGCCGAACTGATCGTACAGGATAACGGCGTCGGCTTCACCGTGCCCTCCGACTGGCTGGAACTGGCCCGTCGCAAACACCTCGGCCTGGTCGGCCTGCAAGAGCGCGCCGAAGCCGTCGGCGGCACGGTGGAAATCACCTCCGCCCCCGGCGAAGGCGCCACCGTGCGCATAGTCATCCCCTTGCCAGAAGCCTGAAACGAAAGACAAGTACCCTCCCTCATGCGCAGCATGCCCTCCCGGAAGGACACCGGTACGGTGTGTGGGCAGGCGCAGCCTACCCCTTGCGGGGTAGGAACATCGGGACGATGTGAGCCCCGTCGAAGGGCACAGCCTGCAAACCCAAGACAAGTACCCTGAGCCCCGTCGAAGGGTACGGCACAGTCTGCAAACCGATTTATCATATAAGCCTTTGGAGGAGGACTTTCTGCTTTCTCTCCCCCCAAAAGTTTTATTTCTTGTTTGATCGTTCGTGTTATCGTAGGGGCGGGTTCCAAACCCGCCCGATCGCTGTCGTAATACCTATCAAGGTAACTGATGACCATGGCAATAGCGGGCGGGTTTGGAACCCGCCCCTACGTGGAAAAAGATCATTCGCGTGGACCACAAAGTGCAATCGGCTTTTGGGGGGAGCGGGAGGGGGGTGGTTTTTAGCCTCTATCTACCCTGTTTTAACGAATTCGTTGGTCCAGATGCTGCGAGCAGATACACTATCACACGATATTCCGGCTTATTGATTTCCCGTTTCAACTTGATATACCGGCCGGCCGCTTTTTCGGGAGACCAACTCCATGATCAGAGGGTAGCTTTCCGGTATAGCTCCACCATTTACTGTCATGGGTTTCCATTGGCGACCATCGGAAAATTGAATCAGGAAAGTGTGAGAGGACGCACTTTTCTGCGTTCGAATTTGTTCTTCAATTTTCTCTACCTGGGTATATGGATAGAATTCCTCTTCCACCTGATAGGCACGATGAAAATAGATGCCATCCTCCGTAAAACGAGTATATGTTGCCAGGCCAATGTAGATGAATACCCCAATGAGTAGAATGCAAAGAAAAATCATCAACCGAAAAAATTTTTTGGTATCAAATTCCCAAGAAATTTCAAAATGCTTCCAGTAGGATTTGATACGTTGCCTTAGGATGATTCTCAGCATCAGTGATGAAATGAGATACCCGTATAATCCTCCGGCAAAGAACGCTGGAATCGACCAATAGATTTCCTCCATCGGGACAATATATTGTCCTGGAAGATGTTGGAACCAAAGATTGGATTGCCAGATCATCAACTGATAGGATAGGAACCCACAAATCGCCCATCCCAATGGAAACGTCAGTTCTGAATAGAGCTTGTACAAATGAAAAGTTTTCGTATCCAGGTAATCTGATTCGATTGTATCTGCTTCATTTGCGGGATAGATTTTCTGAAAGAGTCTTCGAAAGAGAAAGATGCTTCCGTAACAGCCAACGATCAGCAATAGGACCGCGAGTAATATCAATAGCATATTCCCAAAACCGAAGAAAAAAGATGTGCCAAACAAAATAGAAAAGATTCCCAATCCAGCGATAAGAATAAGCAAATCTCTGATGGATGTCCTTTTTCTGTTCGTCATGGGTAAATTCGCGTGAGAGTCAAAATTTTGGAGATTAAAACAAAAAGTCCGTCGAGGTTAGCCGGTCTTTGATATTTTGGCGCCCCCAATACCGAACCAAACCTTACTCAACGAACGAATACTTCTGTATCTGTAGGGCGGGTGGGGGTCGAACCCACACGATGTCACCATCGACGGATTTTAAGTCCGTTGCGTCTGCCGATTCCGCCACCGCCCCTAGAATTTCCTGCTCTTATTGTATCCCAACACCCCCCAACGTCAAGGGAAAAATCAGCTTTCCATCCGCCGTGCTTCTTCGAATGGGCGAAACCCCTTATAGATGCGCGCCCACACCGACGTCCAGTGTATCCACGGGCTGGAAATCCGCGTGCGCGCCTCGCCGCGGCGGATCACCCCCTTCAGCTCCGCTGCGTTGGAAAAGTACGGCAGCAGCATGGTCGAGCGCCCCAGCTCCATCAGCGAATGCGCGTCTGAACCCACCGTACCCACCAGACCTTGCTCCGCGGCGAAAGCCGTCGCCTGCTGGTTGATCGCCGGCGCGGTACAGCGCGAGTTGAACACCTCGATCGCATCCACGTGCGGCATAATCTCCAGCAGGTCGGGCCGCGGCCAGTGATCGCGCTGATAATCAAACGGGTGCGATACGCTGATAAACGCGCCCTGCTCGCGCAGCCGCCGGATGGCCTCCATCGGGTCCAGCCCGCGCGGAATTTCTTCCTGCACGTACGCGGCCAGCAGCTCGCCGCACGTGGTCTTGATCTCTTCCCCCACGATGATCAACTCGGGGTCTAATTCCCGCGCGGCCAGCGCGCCGCCAGTGCGGTTGTGGTCGGTGATTATCAGGCGGTCGATGCCCCTGCGCCGCGCCTCGCGCACCAGCGCGCGTGGCGTATTTAGGCTGTCGGGTGAATAGATGCTGTGGCAGTGAAATTCGACGCGAAGCATGGGGGTTTCGTTCATTCTGGGGGCAGTCCCTTTCCGGACTGATTATAACATTCCACCTATCAACCCTGTCGGCAACATCGGGCTATCACTTCC
>CALDSL010000304.1 GCA_937920255.1 uncultured Anaerolineaceae bacterium
TCTATCATCATTCTCGAGGGGAAAATAAGGTATACTATTTCGATTGTATGACTGAGATGATTCGCAACTTCTGTATTATCGCCCACGTTGACCACGGGAAATCGACCCTGGCTGACCGTCTTTTGCAATTAACTGGCACAATCTCGGACCGCGATATGACCGAGCAGGTGCTGGACACCATGGATCTGGAACGCGAGAAGGGCGTGACCATCAAGGCCTCGGCGGTGCGCATGATGTACGCGGCGCGTGACGGGAAAAGCTACGAGCTGAACCTGATCGACACCCCCGGGCACGTGGACTTTGGCTATGAGGTCAGCCGCGCGCTGGCGGCCTGCGAAGGCGCGCTGCTGGTGGTGGATGCCACCCAGGGCATCGAAGCGCAGACCCTGGCCAACCTGTACCAGGCTCTGGAACTCGACCTGGTAATCATCCCGGTCATCAACAAGATCGACCTGCCCTCGGCGGTGGTGGATCAGGTGGTCGAAGATCTCAACAGCCTGCTGGGCGTGCCGGAAGAGGAAATGATCAAGATTTCGGCCAAAGAAGGCCTGAACGTCGATCAGGTGCTGGAAGCCGTGGTGCAGCGCGTGCCGCCGCCGAAAGGCGACCCAACCGCGCTGACCCGCGCGCTGATCTTCGACTCGCACTACGACCCCTATAAGGGCGTGGTGGCTTACGTGCGCGTGTTTGAAGGCACCATCCGCCCCGCGGAAACCCTGCGGCTGATCACCACCGCCGCCGAGTTGCGCCCGGTGGAAATCGGCGTGTTCTCGCCCGATATGCGCCCCATTGAGCATCTGGAAGCTGGCGATGTGGGCTACGTGGCCACCGGGCTGAAAACGGTGCGCGAGTGCCGCGTGGGCGATACGTTTACAACCGTGGCGCGCCCCGCGCCCGAAGCGCTGCCCGGCTACCGCCACCCCAAACCAATGGTGTTTGCCGGCATCTACCCGGTGGAGGGCGAAGATTACAGCGATCTGAAGGATTCGCTCGAGAAACTCCAGCTCAATGATGCCTCGCTGGTGTACCAGCCGGAAACCTCGCAAGCCTTGAATTTCGGTTTCCGCGTGGGTTTCCTGGGCCTGTTCCACATGGAGATCATCCAGGAGCGATTGGAGCGCGAGTACGACCTGGATATCGTCGTCACCGCGCCGTCGGTCGAGTATGAAGTGGTGTTGAATAGCGGCGAAGTCGTGCTGATCGACTCACCGGCCCAGCTCCCCGATGAGAACTCCATCGCGGAAATCCGCGAGCCGTGGATGGCGCTGGAGATCTTCACGCCCACCGAGTTCTACGGCACGATTATGGACCTGGTGACCAAGCGCCGCGGTACGTTCAAGGGCCAGGAATACCCCGCGCCCAACCGCGTGCAGCTCGACTTTGAGATCCCGCTGTCCGAATTGATCGTCGACTTTTTTGATGATCTCAAGTCGCGCACCCGCGGCTATGCCTCGATGGACTACCAGTTGTTGGAGTACCGGCCCGGCAACCTGGTGAAGCTGGAAGTGCTGGTCAACACCGAGCCGGTGGATGCGCTGGCGGCGATTGTGCACAAAGAGGATGCCTATCATAAAGGCCAGCGGCTGGTGACCAAACTGAAAGAACTGATCCCGCGCCAGTTGTTCGACGTGCCCATCCAGGCATCCGCCACCGGGCGGGTCATTTCACGCGCCAATGTCAAAGCCACGCGCAAAGACGTGCTGGCTAAATGCTACGGCGGCGATATCACGCGCAAGAAGAAATTGCTGGAAAAACAGAAGCGCGGCAAGAAGCGCATGAAAATGATTGGCAATGTGGAAATTCCACAGGAAGCGTTTATGGCCGTACTGCGTCTGGGGGATGAAGATTAATGCAAATGGAAACAGAAACTGAGACCAAACCCGCCGGCCGCTGGGCAGGCGTGCGCCGCTGGCTGCCGGGGCTTGTGATCAGTCTGATCGCGATCATTGTGGTTGCCAACGTGATCGACTGGAACGAGCTGGTCAAAGCGCTCACGTCGTTCAACCCGATCTATGTGGCGCTCACGGTGCTGGCAACCATCCTGTTCCTGTTGGCGCGCGGCATGGCGGTCAAGACCCTGCTGGAAGATAAAGTCAGTTTCAGGCAGGGTTTTTTCGCGGTCAACATCGGGTACTTTCTCAACAATATTTTCCCGTTGCGCATGGGCGAGGTGGGGCGCGCGGTGATGCTTGGTCAGGCCTCCGGGCTGCGCACGATGCATGTGCTGTCGACCATCATCATCGAGCGCGCGTTTGACCTGGCGATTGCCGCCGGGCTGATGCTCAGCACCCTGCCGCTGGCGCTGGAGATGGACTGGGCGCGGCCGGTGGCTATGATCACCCTGGCGGTGGTGGTGGCCATGCTGGCGGCGATGTATTTTGCCGCGCGTTACCGCGACACTGTCCACAACTGGGTGCACTGGCTGGGCAAGCGTATCCCGCTGATTGACCGGTTATTGCTGCCGCAGATGGATGCGCTGCTGCGTGGGTTGGCCGTGCTGGTGCAGCCCAAACGCTTTCTGCTCAGCCTGTTCTGGATCGGCCTTTCTTGGCTGATTGCCGTTTTAGAGTACTACGTGCTGCTGCTGTCGCTTGAGCCGAACGCCCCGTTGTGGTGGGGCGCGTTTGTCGATTCTGTGCTGGCGCTGGGCATTGCCGTGCCCTCCGCGCCGGGCGCGATCGGCGTGTTCGAGGCGGCGGTGGTGGGCGCGATGAGCATCCTGGGATTCACCCCCGAGCAGGGCCTGGCGTACGCGGTCATCGTCCACTTTCAACAGTGGGTCATCACCGCGGTGTTAGGGGTGTACGGTCTGGTCAGTCAGGGACAGTCGATTACATCGTTCTTCAAGAACATACGGACGCGGGCTGAGGCTCGTGACAACGAATAAATGGAGAAGAAAGTATGTCTCGTCGTTTTTTGGTCACAGGTGGGGCCGGTTTCATCGGCTCCAACTATGTGGCGCGCCTGCTAAAACGAGGCGAGCAGGTTACCATTTACGATAACCTCAGCCGCGCCGGCGCGCAGATGAATCTGATGTGGCTGCGGCATGAATTTGGCAGCGACTCGGTGCACTTAATCCAGGCCGATGTGCGTGATGCGGATGCGCTGCGCCGTGCCGCGCGTGATGCGGATGTGATCGTACATCTCGCCGGTCAGGTGGCGGTGACCACTTCGGTGGTCGAGCCGCGCGAAGATTTTGACATCAACGCCCTGGGCACGTTCAATGTGCTCGAGGCGGCGCGGCTGTCCGGCCGCCAGCCGGCGTTGCTGTACGCCTCGACCAACAAGGTCTACGGCGGCATGGAAGACGTGCGCGTGGTGGAAGAAGAAGACCATTATCGCTACGCCGATTTCCCGCTGGGCATTTCGGAGAGCATGCCGCTCGATTTCCACTCGCCCTACGGTTGCTCGAAGGGCAGCGGCGACCAGTACGTGCGCGATTATCACCGCATCTACGGGATTCCGTCGGTGGTGTTCCGCCAGAGCTGCATCTACGGCCCGCGCCAGTTTGGCGTGGAAGATCAGGGCTGGGTGGCCTGGTTCCTGATCGCCGTGGTGACGGGCAAACCCATCACCATCTACGGCGACGGCAAACAGGTGCGCGATCTGCTCTATGTGGAAGACCTGCTGAATGCGTACGATGCAGCGCTCGATCGGCTGGAAACCGCTGCTGGAAAAATCTACAATGTAGGCGGCGGCCCGGAGAAAACCATGTCGGTTTGGAAAGAATTTGGGCCAATTCTGGCGCAGTTGTTTGGCCACCCGATCCAAGTGGACCACTCCGGCTGGCGCCCGGGCGATCAGCGCATTTACGTATCCGATATTCGAAAAGTGGAGGCGGAATTGGGTTGGAAACCCGTGGTAGGCGTGGAAGAAGGCATCCGCCGCCTGTACGATTGGATCCAGGCCAACCGCGACCTGTTTACCGGTTGAGGGGAAATTTAACGGTATGAAGATTTTGGTGGTTCTGACGTATTACCGCCCGCACACCAGCGGGCTGACGATTTACGCCGAGCGCCTGGCCAAGGCGTGGGTGCGGCGCGGTCACCAGGTGACTGTGCTTACCTCGCAGTTTGACCGGCAGCTCCCGCGCGAGGAAGTCATGGACGGCGTGCACATCGTGCGCGCGCCGGTGGCGTTCCGTTTGAGCAAGGGCGTAATCATGCCCACCTTTGGCGCACTGGCGAGCAAGCTGGTGCGCTCGCACGACGTGATCCAACTGCACCTGCCACAGTTCGACGCGGCCGGGGTAGCGCTGCGTGGCCGCCTGATGCGCAAACCGACCATCATCACCTATCACTGCGACCTGCTGATGCCGCGCGGACCGCTCGCCTGGCTGGCCAACCAGGCGGTGACGGTGATGAACAACCTGGCCGGGCTGTTCACGCACCGCATGGTGACCTACACGCGCGACTATGCCGAGAATTCGAGCTACCTGCGCCGCTTCATGAAGAAGCTGCGCGTCATCCTGCCGCCGGTGGAGCTGCCCCAGGTAACGCAGGAAGAGATCGCCGCGTTTGCGCGCGAGAATAACCCCGACGGCCGCCGCCCGGTGATCGGCATGGCGGCGCGCTTTGCCACCGAAAAGGGCGTGGAAGTGCTGCTGGACGCGCTTCCGCGCGTGCTGGAGGTTTTCCCCAACGCGCAGGTGCAGTTCGCCGGCCCGTACCAGAACATCATCGGCGAGGAGCAGTATGCTGCGCGGCTGATGCCGGTCATCCGCCGCTACGAGCAGAGCGGGCACTGGAAGTTCGTGGGCGTGCTCAATCCCAGGCAGATGGCCGCCTACTATCCCAACCTGGACGTGCTGGTGCTGCCCAGCCTGAACTCGACGGAGGCGTTCGGCCTGGTGCAGATCGAGGCCATGATGAACAACGTCCCCAGCATCGCGTCCAACCTGCCAGGCGTGCGTCAGCCGGTGAAGATGCACAATATGGGCTGTATTATCCCCATCGGCGATTCGCAGCAGCTCGCCAGTGATCTGATCGAGCTGCTATCGCACCCCGAGAATTACCGCGGCAATCCGGCGGAGATCGCCGAACGCTACCGGCCCGAAACCGTCGCCGCCGCGTACGAGCCGTTGATCGAGGAAATTCAACGCCAGTTGGGCCGCAAGTAGGCCGGCTGGCTTCTTCAGGAAAGATCCATTGACCGCGCAACCATCATCCCGTAAAGATTATTTGTGGCTCAACCTGAGCACGCTGCCGTATTTCCGCGGCTTGCTGCGCGCGGTGGAAGCCCGCCATTACCCCGAATTTGACCTGCCCGCGCCCATTCTGGACCTGGGCTGCGGCGACGGCAATTTCGTCACTATCGCTTTCGACCAAAAAGTGGATGTTGGCATCGACCCGTGGACCGGACCGGTGCACCAGGCGGTGCGCGAAGGCGGCTATCACCTGGTGGTGCAGGGCGCCGGCGCGCGCATGCCCTTTCCGGATGCGCACTTTGCCAGCGGGTTCAGCAATTCGGTGCTGGAGCATATCCCCGACCTGGACAGCGTGCTGGTGGAAATGGCGAGGGTACTCAAACCGGGCGCGCCGTTCGTCTTTTGCGTGCCCAACCACAACTTTCTGGCCAACCTGTCGGTCTCCAATTTCTTTGATCGCATCGGGTTGCGTAAACTGGGCGACGCCTACCGCGCTTTTTTCAACCGCATTTCGCGCCACGAGCACTGCGACCCGCCCGAGGTGTGGCAGGAACGCCTGGCGCGGGCCGGTTTCCGCATCGAGCGCTACTGGCATTACTTCTCGCCAGACGCGCTGGCGGTGCTGGAGTGGGGGCACTACTTTGGGCTGCCGTCGCTGGTGACGCGCAAGTTGTTTGGGCGCTGGATCCTGGTGCCCAAGCCGTGGAACCTGTCGCTCACGCGCCGGCTGGTGCAGCCGTATTATGACGAGCCGGTGGAGCAGCCGAAAGGTTCCTACAGCTTCTATATCGCCCGTCGCGTGGCCTAACGCTACGTGGCGGTAAAGGGAGGCGAGCGTCTGCCTTGATCAACCGGGCGGCTTGAAGTAAGATTAAAGGTCAGTGGTTGGAACCAACCCGCACATCACCGACAATTCGCCGTCAAAATAAAAATTATGGAAGAGCCAAGCGTCCTCGATTACGTAAAATCCAAACTGCTGCCCTGGAAAAATGCACCGGTGGTGATCCCGGACGGCGAGCCGCAAACGTTTGACCTCTCCGAAACGCCTGGCACACCCGAACAGCAGCCGCACCCCGCGCCGCAAAAACGCTTCGGCGTTCCTTGGCGCATCCTGCTGGCGCTGTTCCTGGCCATCGCCGCGCAGCGCATGCTGGAACCCGCGCCGCTGCCGTCCCCCATGATCGGGATTTTTCTGTATGGCCTTTCCGCGGCGGCCTTGCTGTGGGCGCTTCTGGCTGATTTCAACCACCTGGTTACGCCCATCCCACCCGAGATCGAGCGGGAACCGCTGTTGACGGTGCGCAGCCTGGCGCTGGTTTCCAGCGCGGTACTGCTGATGGCGGCATTTGTCCTGTTTGGCGGCAACCGATTCACGTGGTTCAATGTGCTCCTTTGGGTGCTGGGAATGGCATACCTGCTGCTGGCCTTGTGGGACCGGCGCGGCGCCGCCCCTCTGCGCCCGCGGATTGCCGGTTTCTTCCGGCGCCGCGAGTGGACTATCTCGCTTTCACCCTGGATGCTGCTGCTGGTCGTGGTCTTTGGCATCACGATCTTTTTCCGGTTCTATCACCTTGGCGCCACCCCGGGTGAGATGTTCAGCGACCAGGCTGAAAAATTGCTCGACGTCAATGACCTGATCACCGGGCAGACCAAGATCTTCTTCGAGCGCAATACCGGACGCGAGCCGTTCCAGTTCTACCTAACCGCGCTGATCGCCCAGGTGTTCGGCACCGGAATCTCATTCCTCAGTCTCAAGCTCGGCACGGCGTTCGCTGGCGCGTTTGCGCTGCCGTTCATTTACCTGCTGGGCAAGGAAATCGGCAACCGCTGGGTTGGGCTGCTGGCGCTGTTCCTGGCCGGGATCGCCTACTGGCCGAATGTGATCGCGCGAATCGGGTTGCGCTTTCCGCTCTACCCCATGTTTGCCGCTCCGGCGTTGTTTTTCCTGATCCGCGGGCTGCGCCGCTCCAGCCGCAACGATTTTCTGCTGGCCGGGTTGATGGTTGGGTTGGGGCTGCACGGCTACAGCCCGTTCCGCTTCGTACCTATCGTGCTCGTCATCGGCGTGGGGATTTATCTGTTGCACCGCCACACCCGCGATCAGCGTCTTTCGGCAGTGTGGGGGCTGATGCTGCTGGCGGTGGTCTCCTTTGTGGTATTTCTACCGCTGGTGCGCTACCTGCTGGCCAACCCGGACATGTTCGCCTACCGCGCGCTCTCCCGCCTGGGTGAAACTGAACGCGCGCTGCCCGGCACGCCGCTGGCCATCTTCTTCCAGAATCTGTGGTCCGCCATGATCATGTTCTTCTGGGATAACGGCGACATCTGGGTACACTCGATCCCGCACCGGCCCGCGCTGGATATCATTTCCGCGGCGCTGTTCTTCCTGGGCTCAATCCTGGTGCTGGCGCGCTACATCCGCTACCGCAACTGGGTGGACCTGTTCCTGTTGCTCTCGGTGCCCCTGCTGATGATGCCGTCGATCCTCTCGCTGGCCTTCCCGGAGGAAAACCCGTCGCTCAACCGCACCGGCGGCGCGATCGTCCCGGTGTTCCTCATCGCGGCCATCGGCCTGGAAGCCATGCTGCGCACCATCGCGGCGCGCATGGGGCGGCGGGGCAAGTGGGCCGCCGCGCTGGTGGCCGTGCTGCTGCTGGCCGGCTCGGTGGCGCAGAACTTTGATCTGATGTTCAACCAGTTCCACAACCAATTCCTGGGCGGGGCGTGGAATACCTCGCAGATTGGGCATGTAATCCGCGGCTTTGCCGATTCAGTCGGCGACCCGGACAGCGCCTATGTGATCCCCTATCCCTACTGGGTGGATACGCGCCTGGTGGGCATCAACGCCGGGTACCCGACCAAGGATTACGCTCTCAACACCAATTTGATCCCCGAAACCACGCGCAACCCGCAGACCAAGCTGTTCATCTTTAACACCGAGGATAGCGAGGCATTGAATGCCCTCATGACCTACTATCCCCAAGGTACGCTGGTGCGCTATACCTCGCCGCTGGAAGGAAAAGACTTCTTCGGCTTCCTTGTCCCTGGCGCGGCGGGTATCCAGCCCTGAGGCACGCATGCAAACCCAAACCGACTACCAACCTTCCCAAACCAACCCACCCCGGCAATCTTCGCTGATCTGGCCGGCGCTGTTGTTCGTGGCGCTTCTGCTGGGCGCTTATTTCCGCGTGGTGGGGATGAATTGGGACAGCAACCAGCACCTGCACCCAGACGAGCGTTTTCTGACGATGGTCTCCTCAGCGGTCGAGCCGGTGGAGAGCCTGAGCGAGTATTTCGACACCGGTGTATCGCGCTTAAGCCCGTACAACAAGGGCTACGGGTTCTATGTGTACGGCACGCTGCCGCTGTTTATGGTGCGCTATGTCGCCGAGTCGCTGAAGCAGGTGGGGTACGACCAGGTGTACATGGTTGGGCGTTACATGTCCGCGCTGTTTGATCTACTGGTGGTGCTGCTGGTCTATATCGCTGGGATGCGCCTGTACCGCGACCCGCGCATTGCCGCCCTAGCCGCCGCGTTTTACGCTTTCGCTGTGCTGCCCATCCAGCTTTCGCATTTTTATGTCACCGACACCTTCCTGGGTTTCTTTGGTTTTCTCACCCTGCTGCTGGCAATCTGGGTGATGACCGTCCCGCCACGCCCCGCCGCCGCGCGCCAGCCGGCCGTGGTGGAAGTGGAAGATCAAACCGGCGCGCTGGTGTTCCCACCGGCGGAAGCCGAAAGCGAGGAACCCAACTGGCTGGATAACATGCGCGGCGAATGGCGCACACTCATCCCGTTTGTGCTGTTTGGGTTGGCGCTCGGCGCGGCGGCGGCTTCCAAAGTCAGCGCGGTGCTGCTGGCGTTTTTGCTGCCCGCGGCGGCCTACATCTGGTGGACGCGGCTGCCCAAGGAAGACCAGCCGGGATGGACGGGTATCCTGTGGCGCAATCTGGTCATCGCCGGGGCGGTTTCGTTCATCGCTTTCCGCATCTTCCAGCCGTACGCATTCCAGGGGCCGGGCTTTTTCGGCATCATTCCCAATGAGCAGTTTGTCAATAACATCCGCGAACTGGGCCGGCAGAGCACCGGCGATGTCGATTTCCCACCCGCGCTGCAGTGGGCACGGCGGCCGATCACTTTTGCGCTGCAGAACATGGTGGTCTGGGGGTTTGGTCTGCCGCTTGGCTTGCTGGCGGTGGCCGGGTTTGGCTGGATGTTCTGGCGGATCACCAAAAGCCGCTACAGCCAGCATCTGCTGCTGTGGTCCTGGACGCTGATCTATTTCGTGTGGTGGGCGAGTAACTTCAGCCGCACCATGCGCTACCAGATCCTGGTGTATCCCACGCTGGCGTTGATCGCCGCGTGGGCGCTGGTGCGACTGTATGAAAAGGGGCGTAACCTCGCTGGGCGGCGCTGGTTGTCCTCGGCGGCGGTGGTGCTGGGCGTGGTGGTGTTGCTGGCCACCGGGGCGTGGGCCTACGCCTTCACCCGCATCTACACCCGCCCGGTGACGCGCGTGGCTGCCAGCGAGTGGATCTACCAGAACGTGCCCGCCGCGATCAACGTCAAGATCGACACCGGCGAGCAAGTAATCAGCCAGCCGGTCGGTTACCGTTCCACGTATGTATTGGAGGGCGGGCGGCCGTGGCTGGTGGCGTTCGAGCCACGGCAGGATAGTGCCCTGTCACAGGTGCGCTTCTCGTATGTCTCCGACCAGATGATGACCGGCACGGTCAAGAGCGTGGCGGTGGAATTGCTGGACGACCCGCAGGCCGCCGAGCCGCTGGCCACCGCGGTGGTAGCCGATACCTTCCAGACCGAAGGCGACGAGCGCGGCAGGGCATACACGTTTGGCTTTGATTTCTACCCGCCATTATTCACCGGGCAGAGCTACTGGCTGCGAATCTCCGTCATCGATGACCCAACGGCGTTGATCGCCTTTTCCGGGCCGGTCTCGATGACCCTGCAGGGCGACGAAGGGCCGCTGTTCCAGCCGCTGCCCGAGCCGGTGGACCCGCTGCGCGACGGCAACAGCACCTACTCGCAATCTTTTGTCCCCAACCGCGACGGCACGCTGCGCGAGGTGCGCCTTAACCGGGTGGTGGACTGGGAAGCCGCGCCAGGGGAAAAGACGCTGATCCTCACCGTTTCCGACCAACCCCCGGGCGGTGGGTCGATCCTGGCGCAGGCGCAGGTGAGCAGCGCGTTCCTGGCGCAAACCG
>CALDSL010000305.1 GCA_937920255.1 uncultured Anaerolineaceae bacterium
TACCGGCCGCTGCGCCATGCTCCGCGCCTGATCCTGCTGATCACCGCGATTGGCGCTTCCATTTTTCTCCAAAACGCGGCCATGCTGCTGTTTGGGCCGCAGCGCAAGAATATCGTCAACCCCGAGGTGCTGGATCGCGGCGCGGGCTGGACATTGACTATTTCCGGTAATCCGGTTTTGATCCCGTATACCGGCGTATTTTCGATTGCGCTATCTGCCGTTTTACTGGTGGGGCTGTATCTGCTGGTTCAGCGTACCAAGCTGGGGCGCGCCATGCGCGCCGTGGCGCAGGACCGCAACACGGCGTTTATGATGGGTGTCAACGTTGACCGCGTGGTCAGCCAGACATTTATCATCAGCGGCGTGCTGGCCGGTGCGGCGGGGGTGATGTGGAGCATTCACATCGGCCTGGTGAACCACTACACCGGCTTTCTGCCCGGGCTCAAAGCGTTCACCGCCGCGGTGATGGGCGGTATCGGCAACATCCCGGGCGCCATGCTTGGCGGCGTCTTCCTGGGGCTGATTGAAGCGCTCGGACCGGGGATTTTGGGGATCGATTTCCAATTGAAAGATGTGATTGCGTTCACCATATTAATGTTGGTACTGATTATCCGTCCCTCGGGGATTTTGGGTGAAAAGCTGACGGAGGAAAAACTATGACCGAGAAACCCATCCTCCGCGGGCTGCGAACCGGTTTGGTGTTTGGCCTGATCATGGTATTCCTGTTCCTGATCGGCTTTACCGACACGGGCGCAAATCTGGTGGCCAAGATGCTGGGAAACCCAACGCCCACCAACCAGCATCCATCGGTAACCTATTACGCGATCTTCATGGCGCTGTACGCGACCTGGTGCGGAAGCGCAGCCGCGAACCGCGTCGCGGCTGGCACATCGCTAATCAACCGGCTCGGCGCGGGCACGGTGGGCGGTTTTACCGCCGGCGCCATCTGCTCCCTGACGGGATATATCTTCGGCACGTTGAACCAGCAGGGCATTGACCCGCGCGCGTACCTGGTGGCGCTTAGCCCGCAAACGATCCAGTTGTTTCTCTTCAATGCTGAGAGCGTCGCCAGCGGCGCGCTCACCCTTGTGGGCGTAATGACGGCCGGCGGCTTGCTCGGAGCGGTGCTCGCGGTAGCCTGGAAGGCATGGGTGGGAAAGCGGCTGATCGGGTTGAAGCAAGACACGGGGCACCTGTACCAGAACGTGCTGCTCCAGCAGTGGAAGGATAAGGCGCTGGTGCGCTACGCCCTGCTGGCGCTGCTGGCGGCGGCGCTGCTGATCCTGCCGCGCGCGTGGGGCTCGTACTGGAACTACGTGCTGGGAACGGTTGGCATCTATATCGTGCTGGGTCTGGGCCTGAACATCATCACCGGCCTGGCCGGGCAACTGGTGATCGGCTACGTGGCTTTCTTTGGCCTGGGCGCGTACACATTCGCGCTGCTGTCCGCGCCCGAGCCGCACCAGATCAGCATGAACTTCTGGATCGCGCTGGTTCTGGCGGTGGTGGTCGCGGCGGTGTTTGGGTTCCTGTTGGGCTTGCCGATCCTGAACCTGCGAGGGGATTACCTGGCGATTGTCACCATGGGTTTCGGGGAAATTGTGCGCATCCTGCTCAAGAGCGACTTGCTGACATCTTTCACCGGCGGCCCCAAGGGCGTGCGCGACATCGGCGGCCCGACTTTGTTTGGAAGGCCATTCAACAGCGACGTGGATTTTATGTATTTAATTATCATCGCCGTTCTGGTGATTGCCTTCCTGGCCAACCGCCTGCAGCGCTCGCGCGTGGGCCGCGCCTGGGAAGCCGTGCGCGAAGATGAAACCGTGGCGCGCGCAACCGGGATCAATGCTTTCCGGTCGAAGATCCTGGCGCTGACCATCAGCGCGGCCATCGCCGGGCTGGCGGGTGTCTTGTTTGCCTCGCGCAACCAGTTCACCGGCCCGGAAGATCACTCGCTGTTGGTGTCGATTAATGTCATCTGCCTGGTGATCGTGGGCGGCATCGGCAGCATCCCCGGCATCATCCTGGGCGCGTTCGCCCTGAAGGGCTTGCCCGAAGTGCTGCGCGAGGTGGAAAGCTTCCGCATGCTGGCATTTGGCGCGCTGCTGGTGTTGATGATGAACATCCGTCCGGAAGGTTTCTGGCCCGCCAGCCGGCCAAAGCTGGAAAATCAAGCCGAAGAAGCGATTGCGGCTGTTCCCGCGGAACAGAAAGTGTAGTGAAAGCAATGTCTGTTTGCATTCAAGCCAACCAGGTTTCAAAAGTTTTCGGCGGTTTGACGGCCGTCAACCAGGTCGACCTGACGGTGCCGGAACACGCCATTACCAGTATCATCGGCCCCAACGGCGCCGGGAAAACCACCCTGTTCAACTGCATCTCGGGGTATTACACCCCCGAGCAGGGCCAGATTATCTTCTACGGCGCGCCCATCCAGGGGCTGCCCACCTATGTGATCGCCAGTCTCGGCATCGCGCGCACCTACCAGAACATCCGCCTGTTTGGCAACCTGACCGCGATTGAAAACGTGCTGACCGGCGAGGAACCAAAACTGCGCGCGAACTGGTTCGAAGCGTTGATCGGTTCGAGACGCATGCGCGCGGAAGAGAAGGCGGCGGTGCAGGAAGCCAGACGGCTGCTCAAATATGTCGGGTTGGAAGGTCTCGGTGACCAGCTTGCCAGAAACCTCCCCTACGGCGCGCAGCGCAAGCTGGAGATCGCGCGGGCGCTGGCCAACCAGCCGCGCCTGCTGCTGCTGGACGAACCCACCGCGGGTATGAACTCGCAGGAAACCGAGCAAATGACCCGCTTCATCCGCTCCCTGCGCGATGATCTGGGGATCACCATTATCCTGATCGAGCACGACATGCAGGTGGTGATGGGCATTTCCGACCAGATCACGGTTCTGGATTACGGCACAAAAATCGCCGAAGGCATGCCGAAGGAAATTCAAACCAACCAGCGCGTGATCGAAGCGTACCTGGGTCCTGGCGGGCAGGCGCTAACCAAAAAGTACCAGGAACGAAAGAATGGAAGCCATGTTATCCGTTGATTACATCCACGTGTACTACGGCGCGATCCATGCCCTGCAGGGGATTGATTTCCACCTGGAGCAGGGCGAAATTGTAGCGCTGATTGGCGCGAACGGCGCGGGAAAATCGACCACGCTGAAGACGATCTCGGGCCTGCTGCGTCCGCGAACGGGGAAAGTCACCTTCAACGATGTCGACCTGGCGAAAGTGGAGCCACAGGACATCGTCAGGATGGGCATCGTGCAGGTTCCGGAAGGCAGAAAGATCTTTTCGCGCATGACGGTGTGGGAAAATATCGCCATGGGCGCTTTTATCCGCAACGACCGCGCCAAGATCAAAACCGACACCGACGCGCTGTTTGAGCGCTTCCCGCGCCTGGCGGAACGCCGCAACCAGTTGGGCGGAACGCTCTCCGGCGGCGAGCAGCAGATGCTGGCCATCGCCCGCGGCCTGATGGCCAACCCGAAACTCTTGCTGCTGGACGAGCCTTCCATGGGGCTTTCACCCAAGATGGTCGAAAACATCTTTGATATCATTCAGGACATCAACGAGCAGGGTACCAGCATCCTGCTGGTAGAGCAAAATGCGCAAATGGCTCTGGCGGTTTCCCACCGGGCGTACGTGCTCGAAACCGGGAAGATCGCGATAGAAGGTATTGCCGACGAGCTTCTGCAGGACACCAAGGTGGTCGAGGCGTATTTAGGAACGCATTAGAGGCTGGATGAAAAAATCCGGTCGCGCCTAAAATGGGCGCGACCGGATTTTTTAATCCATGCTCGCCGGAAGAGGGTGGTCTTCCACTGGGTCGAGTCTCTGGCGCGGGACGCGCAGGGTGTAGAGGAACGCGGCAAACATGATCGCCGCCGCAGTGAGGTACGGGTACGAGATGTTGATATCAAACATAAACCCGGCCCACAGCGGGCCGGCGGTACGTCCCAGGCTCTGGAAAGCGTTGTTCAGCCCCATGGCGATGCCCTGCCCGCCCTCGGTCTGTTTGGAGGTGACGCTGGCGATCGCTGGACGCAGCATGGCGTTGGCGGTGACGAACAGCCCCACAGTGAGCAGAACGGTGATGTAATTGGTGGCCAGCAGCATCAAAATAAACCCGACGGCGCTGGCAACCAGCGAGACTTTAATCACCTTGCCCTCGCCAAAGCGCGCGGTGACCGGGCCGGTGGCTACCCCCTGCACCAGCGCCGACGCCAGCCCAATGACGGTCATCACGCTGCCCACCTGACCCGGGCCATAATCAAAGCGGTGGGCTGTATACAGGCCAAAGATGCCCTCAAAATTAGCCAGCGCGAAGTTGATCAGAAAAGCCAGGAACAGCAGAAAACCCAGCGGCCCCCACAGTTCGCGCCACATCAGGTTGAACTGTGGCCCACGGAGGCGCTCGCCTGTATGTTGCGCGCGCGCCTCTTTCGACAGCGATTCGGGCAGGAAGATCGCGATCAGCAGCACGGACACCATCGACAGCCCGGCGGCCAGGAAGAACGGCGTGGAGAGCGCGCTCTCCGCCAGCCAGCCGCCCATGCCCGGGCCGAGCACCATGCCCACGCCCATGGCTG
>CALDSL010000306.1 GCA_937920255.1 uncultured Anaerolineaceae bacterium
AATCAGCATCGCAGTTGTTCGCGCTGCCGCCGTCAGCGGTGGTGTTGAGCCTTGTCGGAGTGCGCCTGTTTCCGGATAACCAACGAACCGGATTTGTGGACCAGCGGCCACGGGAGCACTCCAAGCCCCGTGGCTGTTTTTTTATTAACCATTCCAGCCAATTGAAGCCACGGAGCGACGAAAGAATGTGTTTCATCCTTTATTTCGACGATACGGACGGTTACCTTGGATACAATGATGATGGGATTTACGGCGACTTCGTTGAGGAGGCCAGGCATGTATGAAACGTTGATGAAGCTGGGCAGCTATCGGGTCGACTACCTGAATGTCCGCTCCAGAGGTACAACGGGGGCCTTCGCGTTCACCGTGTGCGGTGAGCCGCTCAACGATGCCGGCTACAATGCGTCGGTGAAGCGCATTTTATACACCGGGTTGAGCCTGATCCAGCAAACGCTGGGGCCAGACAATCTGGTGGCGGTGTACCTGGATGTCGACGCGCTCGACAACCCGCACCGGCCGGCATATTCGCAAATGAAGAAAGATCTGCGCGCGGGGATGTTCCGTCGCGTGTTTGATCTGCGCGCTTCTGACCTGATGAACATTCCTGCGCTGGCGCGCGAGATTGACCGGTTATACCGCGAAGTGGGTGGTTTTGATCTGCTGACCTTTGAAGGCGGCGCGTTCAAACCGGTTCTGCTGCGCGGAAGTTCCGCGCTGGCGTAAGCTGGCCGCGGAGGAGGTAGGTCAAAATGGAAACTGGGCTTATTGCTCTGGTGAACGATGCGCCGCAAATCCCCGGCCTCTCTTTTCGCCGCTTTCAGGATGCAACTGATTTCACCAGTATCGCAAATTTGCGGGCTGTGACCAACGCCCACGACCAGGTTGAATCAGCAGACGATCCCGAACAGATCCGGTACTTCTTTGAGCACCAGGAAGGACTGGATGTACACAACGACCTGATCCTGGCGCTGGTGGATGGCCAACTGGTAGCATATACGCGCATGTTCGAATATACCGAAAAAGCCAGCCGCGACCGGGTGTATTCGTTATATGGGCTGACCCACCCGGCGTGGCGCGGGCAGGGCCTTGGCGCTGCGCTGGTGCGGGCGCTGGAACACCGCGCGCGCGGCCTGGCGCAGGCCAATCCGCCGGAAACGAGCGCGCTGGTCGAAAGTTTTATCGTGACCAAGCGCCCGGGCGCCGTGGCGCTGTTTGAGCAGCTTGGCTACCAGCAGGCGCGCAACTTTGTGATGATGAAACGGCCGGATCTGGAAAACATCCCCGACCTGCCACTACCCGAAGGGGTCGAAACCCGTCCGGTGCTGCCCGAACACTATCGTCTCATCTGGGATGCATCCTGTGAAGCGTTCTCGGAACACTGGGGCTATTTTGATGTGGGCGAGGATGCCTATCAGGCATACTTGAAGGCTCCGGAATTCCAACCACATCTGTGGCAGGTGGCCTGGTACGGCGACCAGGTGATCGGGATGGTGCGCAGCTTTATCAACGAGAAGGAAAATGCGCGATACGGGTTCCGGCGCGGCTGGACCGAAGATATCTGCGTGCTCAAATCCTGGCGGGGCAAGGGCATTGCCAGCGCGTTGATCGCTCGCAGCCTGCAAACGCTGAAAAAATGGGGTATGGAGCATGCCACGCTGGGCGTAGATGTCGATAACCCCACCAGGGCGCTGCGGCTGTATCAAAGTTTGGGTTACCAGATCTACCAGCAAGAGGCATGCTACCGAAAGACGCTATACACGCGAGAATAATCATCGCAAACAGGAGAGGGAATGATCAAAGCCGTGATATTTGACATGGGTGGGGTGCTGGTGCGCACAGAAGACCGCGTGCCACGCACCGCGTTAGGCGCGCGTTATGGTTTAAGCTACGAGCAAATGGATGCGCTGGTGTTTAACAGTGAAAGCGCCATGCAAGCCATGGTAGGAGCGATTCCAGAAGAAGAGCACTGGCGCAGCGTCACCGGGCGGTTGAAGGTGCCCCAGGAAGCCATTGAAGAATTTCGCACGGCGTTTTGGGCCGGCGACCGGGCGGATCAGGAACTTACGGCGCTGATCGACTCGCTGCGACCGCGCTATCGGTCAGCGCTGTTGAGCAACGCCTGGTCGAATGCGCGCCGTGATATTGGCGAGGCTTATAATATTTTGCGTGTATTCGATATCATCATCTTCTCGGCCGAACTGGGACTGGCCAAACCTGACCCGCGCATTTACCAGCACGCGCTGGACCTCCTGAAAATACAGCCGGAAGAAGCGGTTTTTGTCGATGACATGCCTGTCAATGTGGAGGCAGCTCAGGCGGTGGGCATTCACGGTATCCGGTTTCTTAACACCCAACAAACAAAAAACGAGTTGCTGGCTCTGATCCAGTAATCCGTATCGGAGCTTTGCAGTGGATATCAAAAATACGCTTCATGATCTCCTGCCGTGGCGCAGCTTTAGCCGCTCCGCGCGATTGTTCTTAATGGCGATTATCGTCGACGGGGTTATTTACAGCGCCTGGTCGTTGTTTTTCAATTTCTATATTCTGGCACAAGGTTTTGATAAAGAGTTTCTGGGTATCGTCAATGCGTTGCCGAGCGTGAGCGCGCTGCTGTTCAGTATTCCGTTGGGCATGCTTTCCGACCGCATTGGCAGGCGCAAGGCAATGCTCCTGGGAGTGCTGGTCAATACGATCGCCATGGGATTGCAGGTTACCTTCACAGATCCCTCGTTGATCATGGCGATGGTCTTCATGGGTGGGGTGGGGCAGAACCTGTATTACATCAGCCAGTCGCCGTTTATCATGTCTGCGTCTGACAACAAGACCCGAACGATTTTATTCAGCTTGACCTTCGGGCTGGTGACGCTCTCCGGCGCGGTGGGCAGTCTGTTCGCGGGCTATCTGCCGGCGTTCTTTGGCGACATACTGCGGGTGCAGGCCGACAGCGCCACCGCGTACCAGGCAGTGCTGTTGTGCGCGGTAGCCCTGGGCTCGGTTTCCATGTTGTTTATTTACCTGATCCGCGAACCGGCCGGCAGCCATGCAGCGGTTCAAGGAGGGCGCAAGCCGGTCAGCGCGGTGCTGCGTAAGCCGATCCTGCTCAAGCTGATGCTGCCGCAACTTCTCACCGGCTTTGGCGCGGCGATTCTCATACCGTACATGAACGTGTTTTTCTCCGAGCGCTTCCAGTTTGCCGATCAAACCCTGGGAACGTTGTTCAGCCTCTCCGCGTTGTTGACCGGTATTGGCACAGTCATTGGGCCGAAGCTGGCGCTGATGTTAAAAAGTAAGATCGGCACTGTCGTGCTGACACAGAGTGTCAGTCTGGTGTTTCTGGTGTTGATGGGCTTTACCGGGATGCCCTGGCTTGCCGCGGTCAGTTACCTGGTGCGCGGTACGGCCATGAACATGGGACATCCCCTGTTGAATACCTTCAGCATGGAACAATTCGATGCCAGTGAGCAGGGTACCGCCAACAGCGTTTTCAACCTGGCGTGGACCTCGGGCTGGGCGGTTGGGCCGTACATTTCGGGCATCGTTCAACAGCGTTATGGTTTTCAGCCCTTGTTCATCACAACGACGATTTTGTATGCGTTGGCAATCGCTCTGACCTGGCAGTTCTTCTATAAAATGGAAAAGCGGATCACGCCAGAAGTGGCTGTGCCCGTGGTGGGAGAATAATGCCAGACGATGCGAGCGGCGACGTCCTCACCGTTGGGGTGGTCTCGGATACGCATATTCCCGACCGGACGCGCTGGCTGCACCCGGAGTTAATCCCTGCGCTGCAGCGGGCGCGAGTGCGCGCCATTCTGCACGGAGGCGATATCAGCGTGCCGCGCGTTCTGCACGCGCTGCAGGAAGTCGCCCCGGTAACGGCGGTGCGCGGCAACCGTGATTGGGCCTTCGCGGGCCAGCTCCCCTGGGAGCAGCGCCTGGAATTTGGCGGGGTGCCGGTGGCGCTGGTGCACGGTCATGGCACATGGTCGCGTTACCTGTGGGATAAGCTGCAATTTATGACCAACGGCTACGACCTGCGCCGCTATCAACGCACCTGGCGCGGCCTGACCGACGCCCGGGTGATCATATTCGGTCACACGCATCGCCCCGAGAACCACTGGCAGGACGGCCGGCTGTGGTTTAACCCCGGTTCGGCCTGCAGCCGCTGGCATCCCAGCTTCGGGCTACTGCATTTTTCTGCCGGTCAGGTCTCGGGGAAGATTGTTCACCTGGATTATGCCCAGTGGGAGGCCGCCGAGCCGACCAAATCGGACTGAATCTCCACCAATTTCTTGCTATTTCGAAAACAACTTGTTATAATAACCGTTTGCATACAATGCCGGATTTCGGCTTTATAACGATTAAACACAACATTAAGAGGGTTACCCCCTCATATTTTTGAGAGCATGTACTCTCAATGCCTGTTCATCAACTGTACGTCAGGAGAAACCTATGGCTTCTGTATTGCCGAAAAAGTCTTATGCTCGGATCCCGGTCGTTTACGACCTTCCTGATCTTATTGAAGTCCAACTGGAATCATTCCGACGCCTCAAATCAGAAGGCCTGGCTGATCTTTTTGAAGAGATTTCTCCAATCGAGTCCTATAACAAGGGGATGAAATTGTACTTCCCCAGCCGCGGACCCGAAGCGCAGCAGTGGGGTTTGAAGTACTGGTTTGGCGAGCCCAAGCACACCATCGATGAATGCATCGAGCGCGATCTCACGTACGCGTCTCCTTTATATGTATCCGTTCTGCTGGCAGGCCCCGACGTCCCCGAGCCAATCAAACAGGATATCTTCCTGGGCGATTTCCCGGAGATGACCGAGAAGGGCACGTACATCATTAATGGAACCGAGCGCGTGGTCGTCTCGCAGTTGATCCGCTCACCGGGTGTGTACTTTGAAGCTCCGGTCGACCGCGCCAGCGGGCGCCGCCTGGCGATGGCCAAGCTGATCCCCGATCGCGGCGCGTGGATGGAATTTGAAACCCGCAAGAACGATTACATCATCCTCAAATTCAACCGCAAGCGCACCGTGCCGATCACGATCTTCCTGCGCGCCCTGGCGGCCGTCAGCGATGGCATGGTGGATACACCGATTAAAGAAGGCAGCGATGAAGAACTGCTGGCGCTGTTCCAGGATGTGGATAACAACCCGGACCGCCTGTTCATCGCCTCTTCCCTGCGCCAGGAACCCCCGTGGGAACTGACCCGCGGAACCAAGATCGCCGAAGCCGCGCTGCTGGAGTTCTTCAAACGCATGCGCCCCGGCGACCCCGCCACGCTGGATAACGCCCGCCAGTTCCTGGAGGAACAGCTCTTCGATCAGCGCCATTATGATCTGGAGCGTGTCGGCCGCTATAAGCTCAATCAGAAACTCGATCTGGTTGAGCGTATTCCGGTCTCGCACCGCACGGTCACCAAGTGGGACGTTGTCTACCTGGTGCGGCGCATGATCATGATCAACAACGAGATGGAAGACAAGGACGATATCGATCACCTGGGCAACCGCCGCGTCAAGACGGTGGGCGAGCTAATCCAGAACAAGCTGCGCATTGGTATGCGCCGCATGGAGCGGGTGATCAAGGAACGTATGTCCATCCGCGATCAGGATCAGATCTCTCCGGTTAGCCTGATCAATATTCGCCCGGTCGTCGCCGCCCTGCGTGAGTTCTTCGGCTCCAGCCAGCTGTCGCAGTTCATGGACCAGACCAACCCGCTGGCCGAACTGCGCCACAAGCGCACGCTCTCGGCCCTCGGCCCGGGCGGCCTGCGCCGCGAACGCGCCGGCTTCGACGTGCGCGACGTGCACCACTCGCATTACGGCCGCATCTGCCCCATCGAAACTCCGGAAGGCCCGAACATCGGTTTGATCGGCCGCCTGGCGTCCTTCGCGCGGGTAAACGAATACGGCTTTATTGAAACGCCGTACCGCCGCGTGCTTAAGGTGCTGGCGTCGAATGACCCGCGCCTGGAAGACCGCCGGCTGCGTGAAGATTTGAAAAACGAAGAAACCGGCGAAGTGATCGCCCGCAAGGATGATCGCATCACCGCCGATATGCTGCCCGCCATCGCCGCGCTGAACCGCTCGTCGATCTTTGTGGCGCCGTTCGTCTCGGATGAGGTGGAATACCTCTCCGCCGATGCCGAAGATAAGTACGTCATCGCTCAGGCGAACACCATTCTCAACGAATGGGCCGAATTCCCCGAGCAGCAGATCTCGTGCCGCCATCACTCCGATTTCATCATGTCCACCGGCGACGCAGTCAACTACATGGACGTTGCCCCGCATCAGGTTGTGGGCATCAGCGCCGCGCTGATCCCCTTCCTCGAGCACGACGACGCCAACCGCGCCCTGATGGGCTCGAACATGCAGGCGCAGGCCGTTCCCCTCATCGCCCCCGACATCCCGTTGATCTCCACCGGCATGGAAGCCTTCGCCGCCATCGACTCGGGCCAGGTTCTGGTGGCCGAGGAAGAAGGCGAGGTCATTTCGGTGACCGGCAAGCAGGTGACGGTGCGCACCGCCAATGGTCTGCGAACCTACACCCTGCGCAAGTACCAGCGCTCGAACCAGAGCACCTGCATCGACCAGCGCCCGGCTGTGGAAAAAGGCCAGCGCGTGCGCAAGGGCGACATCCTGGCCGACTCTTCCTCCACCGTTTCCGGCAACCTGGCGCTCGGCCAGAACGTGACCGTAGCGTTCATCTCCTGGGAAGGCGGTAACTTTGAAGACGCCATCCTGATCTCGGAGCGGTTGGTGCAGGAAGATCGCTTCACCTCGGTACATATCGAGAAATACGAAGTCGAAGCCCGCGACACCAAACTCGGCCCGGAAGAGATCACGCGCGACATCCCCAACGTGGGTGAAGACGCGATCAAAGACCTGGATGAGCATGGCATCATCCGCATCGGCGCCGAAGTTGGCCCGAACGATATCCTGGTGGGCAAGATCACGCCCAAGGGCGAAAAAGAACTCACCCCGGAAGAGCGCCTGCTGCGCGCCATTTTCGGCGAAAAATCGCGCGATGTGAAAGACACCTCGCTGCGCATGCCGCACGGCGAGCGCGGTAAGGTGGTGGACGTCAAAGTCTTCACCCGCGAAGATAACACCGACCTGGCTGCTGGCGTGGATATGATGGTGCGCGTCTCTGTGGCGCAGCGCCGCAAGATCACCGCCGGCGATAAGATGGCCGGCCGCCATGGTAACAAGGGTGTCGTTTCCCGCGTGGTCGCGGTCGAAGACATGCCCTTCCTGGATGACGGCACCCCGGTCGATATCATCCTCAACCCGCTGGGCGTTCCCGGTCGTATGAATATCGGCCAGATTTTGGAAACCCACCTGGGTTGGGCCGCCAAGCATCTTGGCTTCCGCTCCTATACGCCGGTATTCGACGGCGCGACCGAGGCGGAAATTGAAGCCGAACTGGCGCGCGCGTGGATGATGGACCAGGCATGGTCAGACGCTGTCTCCCAGGCCTGGGATTGGATTAATGAACAGGAAGAATTCACGCCCGAAGACATCAAGGACGACACCGAAGTACGGCTGCTCTACCTGGAACAGTGGTTGGGCGATAAAGGCTACGATGTGTACCAGCTCAGCTCGGACGAGTTCTACGCCCGCCGCGCCACGCTGGAACAGTGGCTGCGTGAAAAGGGCTTTAACCCGGATGACATCCTCATCTTCGAAGACGTGATGATCAGTTCGGATGAAGATACCAAGGACCCCAACGCCATCGGCATCGCGCTGGCCATCTGGCTGGAGAAGCATGGCGTGGAAGTGCAGAAGGGCCTTTCCTATGAAGAGATCCGCGCCCGCGCCGAAGCATACATGAAAGAAACCGGTGCGCCTATTCCGATCTTTGGCAAGGTAGTCCTGCGCGACGGCAAGACCGGCGTGGCCTACGATCAGCCGGTGACGGTGGGCGTGATGACCATGCTCAAGCTGCACCACCTGGTCGAAGACAAGGTACATGCCCGCTCCACTGGCCCATACAGCCTGGTGACGCAGCAGCCTTTGGGCGGCAAGGCCCAGTTCGGCGGCCAGCGCTTCGGCGAAATGGAAGTATGGGCGCTGGAAGCGTACGGCGCGGCCTATACTCTGCAGGAAATGCTCACCGTCAAGTCTGATGATGTGCAGGGCCGTGTGAACACCTACGAAGCCATCGTCAAGGGCGAGCAGATCGAAGAGCCCAGCATCCCGGCCTCGTTCCGCGTGCTGGTCAAAGAACTGCAAAGCCTGGGGCTGGCGGTGGAAGCCGTGATGGAAAGCGGCGAAGTCATCCGCTTCGGCAAGGATGAGGAGCGCGTGCGCCCGCCCAAGATGGGCGTGGGCCTGCTCAGCCTGGGAGAGGATATGGAAGACTTCGGTTAGTCTGGAAAAACCGAATAACGTTGACGCGATATGGTGCCCGTGATATAATCACACGCCGTTATCAAGGCAAAAAGCACCTTACCCATTGCAAGGTGAGGCCATCAGCAAGCCGATGGCCTCCCTTGTTGGGAAAAGACAGGTATCGTAACCGTCATTTTTGTTGGAAACCGGCGACACCCATCGCCACAGGAAACTTTTTTGGAGAAATAGCGTGCCTACAATCAATCAGTTGATCCGCAAAGGCCGACAGGCCAAAAAGCAGAAGAGCAAATCACCTGCTTTGTTGTACACCCTGAACACGATGAAGCAGAACCGCACGCGTCACGCTGACGGCTCGCCGCAGAAGCGTGGTGTCTGCACCGTCGTGCGCACCATGACGCCCAAAAAGCCGAATTCCGCGCTGCGCAAGATCGCCCGCGTTCGCCTGAGCAACGGCATCGAAGTCACCGCGTACATCCCCGGCGAAGGGCACCAGCTTCAGGAGCACTCCGTGGTGCTGGTTCGTGGCGGTCGCGTGAAGGATCTGCCCGGTGTTCGCTACCATATTGTTCGCGGAACGTTGGACACCACCGGTGTTGCCAAGCGCCGCCAGAGCCGTTCGTTGTACGGCGCCAAGCAGCCGAAATAAGCAAAACAAGTTTGACACGGAGAATTTTGAATGTCACGACGTAATAAGCCCGAAAAGCGGGAAAATCTCCCCGACGTTCGCTACAATAATCTGTACGTAACCTCCTTCGTGCACCGCATCATGCGCCGCGGCAAGAAGAGCGTGGCCACCCGCCTGATGTACGATGCGATGGATATTGTTGGCGAAAAGACCGGCCGCAACGCGGCTGAGGTTTTGGACCAGGCGCTGCGCAATGTCGGCCCGGTGATGGAAGTTCGCCCTCGCCGCGTCGGTGGCGCCACCTACCAGGTCCCCATGGAAGTCCCCAGTTCGCGCCGCATGACCCTTGCCATGCGCTGGATCATCGACGCCGCTAAATCCCGCACGGGACGTTCGTTTGCCGAAAAACTGTCCAGCGAAATTTTGGATGCGGCCAATAACCAGGGTACCGCCGTGCGCAAGCGCGAAGAGACCCACAAGATGGCCGAGGCCAACCGCGCTTTCTCTCACTACCGCATGTAGTTCGAGGGTGAGAGAAGTTAAGGAAGCAGTATTATGGCACGACAATACCCGTTAGAGCGGTACCGAAATATTGGGATTATCGCCCACATTGATGCCGGTAAGACTACGACTACCGAGCGTATTTTGTTTTACACTGGTAAGACGTATCGTATCGGTTCAGTGGATGAAGGTACCACTGTAACGGACTGGATGGCCCAGGAGCGCGAACGCGGTATTACCATTGTATCTGCCGCGGTTTCCGCCGAGTGGAAGGGCTACCAGATCAACGTGATCGACACCCCCGGCCACATCGACTTCACCGCTGAAGTGCAGCGCTCGCTGCGCGTGCTGGATGGCGGCGTGGTCGTGTTTGACGCTGTGCAGGGCGTGGAGCCACAGAGCGAGACCGTCTGGCGACAGGCGGACCGCTACGGTGTCCCGCGCATCTGCTTCGCCAACAAGATGGACCGCATCGGCGCCTCGTATGAGCGCACGATCGAAAGCATCCGCCAGCGTCTGGGCGCCAACCCGATCGCCATGCAGGTTCCCATTGGCAGCGAATCCTCTTTCGTCGGCGTGGTCGATCTGCTCACGATGCAGGCGATTTACTGGGAAGATGAAACCGGCCGCGAGCCGCGCTATGACGCCATTCCCGATGGCCTGCTGGAGCAGGCCAACCAGGCGCGCGCCCAGATGGTCGAACAGATCGCCGAGCTGGATGACGATCTGCTGATGAAGTATCTGGAAGGCGAAGAAATCTCGGTCGATGAGCTGAAGGCTGCGCTACGACGCGCGGTCATCGGCAGTGTCGCCACCCCCATTTTCTGCGGTTCGTCGCTGAAGAACAAGGGCGTGCAGGCCGTGCTGGACGCGGTGATCGATTACCTGCCTTCGCCCGAAGATGTTCCCCCGGTTATCGGCACACACCCCACCACTGGTGAGGAAGTACAGCGTCTTTCAGAAGATGATGAACCGTTGAGCGCGCTGGTCTTCAAGATCGTCACCGACCCGTACGTCGGCCGCCTGGCGTATTTCCGCGTGTATTCCGGCAAGATCACCTCGGGCACGATGGTGTACAACTCGTCGAAGGGCAAGCGCGAGCGTATTGGCCGTCTGCTACGCATGTACGCCGACCGGCGCGAAGATATCCAGGAAGTCTTGGCGGGCGATATCGCCGCCGTGCTGGGCTTGAAGGAAAGCTTCACCGGCGATACCCTGTGCGATCCGCAGTCGCCGGTACAGTTGGAGAACATCAGCTTCCCCGAACCCGTGATCTCGATCGCCGTTGAACCGAAGACCACCGCCGACCAGGATAAGATGGCCGAGGCGTTGCGCAAGCTTTCGGAAGAAGATCCCACATTCCGCGTCCAGACGGACGAGAACACCCAGCAGACGGTCATTTCCGGCATGGGCGAGCTTCACCTGGATGTGCTGGTCGACCGCATGCTGCGCGAGTTTCGCGTGCAGGCTAATGTTGGCCGCCCGCGGGTGGCCTACCACGAAACGATCCGGCGGCCGGTACCCAATTACAGTTATAAGTACGTCAAACAGAGTGGCGGCCACGGCCAGTACGGCCACGTTGTCTTCAACGTGGAACCGGGCGAGCCTGGCTCCGGCATTGTGTTTGAAAACAAAATTATCGGCGGCTCCATTCCGCGCGAGTACATTCCCGCGGTGGAAAAGGGTGTGAAAGAAGCCAGCGAAAGCGGTGTGCTGGCCGGTTATCCCGTCACCGATGTACACGTTCTCCTGACCGATGGGTCGTACCATGAAGTTGACTCCAGCGAAATGGCCTTCAAGATGGCGGCGATCTTTGCGTTCAAAGAAGCCTGCCAGAAGGGTGGCCCGGTGTTGCTGGAGCCGATCATGAAGGTTGAAGCAGTTATGCCAGAAGAGTATCTGGGCGAAGTTTTAGGCCAGTTGAATTCCCGCCGCGCCACCATCCTGGGGATGGAGCCGCGCCCGGGCAACGCACAGGCCATTCGCGCCCAGGTGCCCATGGCGGAAATGTTTGGGTACGCCACGGAAATCCGTTCCGGTACCCAGGGCCGTGGTGTGTTCACCATGGAGTTTGACCACTATGCTCCTGTTTCTGAAACGGTGATGCAGAAGGTCCTGAATCAATAGCACAATTTTCCAATCATCGATTGAAGGTCCTTAAGGAGATTTTGGTATCATGGCGAAGCAAAAGTTTGACCGAAGCAAGCCGCACTTAAACATTGGCACGA
>CALDSL010000307.1 GCA_937920255.1 uncultured Anaerolineaceae bacterium
GCACATTATTATCGATGACCAGCACGGACCAGGGCGAGCGCAGCGGCGTCTCGGTCGGCTTTCCGAGGCTGTAGCGGCCGCCGTGGGCCTTCTCGCCCGTTCCAGCCACGGTGCGCACCGAGCCATTCGCCAGCTCGACGGCGCGCACGGCGTGATTGCCGGTGTCGGCCACGTACAGCAGACCGTCCTGCACATTGCCGCGCAGGCTCATCCCGCGCGGGTGCTGGAACTGGGCTTCGCTGGCCGCGCCGTCGCGCAGACCCGGCTCTCCGCTGCCAAACACGCGCACGATCTCGCCCTGGTCGCGCTCAAAATCAAGCTGCACCTGGATGATGCGATGGTGGCCGCTGTCGGCGATGAACAGGTTGCCGCCCGGGGCCAGCAGGATTTTGCCCGGGTATTCCAGCGGGCGTTCCGGCTGGCGCGCCGACTCGGGCGCGAACGGCAGCGGCGAAATGTTGATATTCTCGCGGTGCTTGTCAATCGTTTCCTGAATATCGGCGGCCAGCTCCTCGGCCTGGATTTCACCGGAGATCTCGCCCACGATGCGTCCGTTAGGGTCGATCAGCACCAGGGTCGGCCAGGCGCGCACGGCGTAATCGCTCCAAATGCGCATGCCAACGTCGTTGACCACCGGGTGCTCGATCCCGGCGCGCATCACCGCCTGGCGAATGTTGGCCGTCTGCGATTCCGAGGGGAACTTGGCCGAATGCACACCAATGACCACCAGGTCTTCGGCAAACTGCTGCTCGAGGCGGCGCAACTGCGCCACATTGTGCTGGCAGTTAATTCAACCGTAGGTCCAAAATTCCAGTAAAACCACCTTGCCGCGCAGCCCCTGGATCGTCAACGGCGCGGGGGTGTTGATCCAGTCGAAACCCTTCGGAAATTCCGGCGCGTGCAGCATCCCTTTATAACGCATAACAATATCCTTTCTCCCTGCCACGATTCTATAGGGTTGGCGAGGATACCGCAAGCGGATTTGTCTACCCCTGCAGCAGTGACTGGCCGCCGTCGATCCATACCTCGGTGCCGGTGATGTGGCTGGCGGCATCTGAGGCCAGGAAGCACACCAGCTCGGCCACCTGATCCGCGCTGCCGGATGCGCCGTCGGTGAGCGGTATCTCGCCTTCGGGGAATTCGACCGGCTCTTTCACGTCTTCCAGATTCTTGCGCTGGGTGTTCTGGTCGATGTTGGTCTCAATTGCACCCGGGCAGATCACGTTAACGCGAATGCGGTGCTTGGCCAGTTCCAGCGCCACCATTTTAGCAAACGCCACCTGAGCCGCCTTAGAACTGGAATAGGCGCTGGCGCCGGTATTGCTGAACACGCGCGTGCCGTTGATGGACGAATCGACGATCACCGCCCCACCCCGCTTTTTGAGCAATGGCAGCGCGTATTTGACCGTCAGAAAGGTGCCTTTCAGGTTGACCGAGAGGGTCTGATCCCAATCTTCGGGGGTGAGTTCTTCCAGCGGCGCCCACACGCCGTTGATGCCGGCGTTGGCGAAGACGATATCCAGCCGCCCCCATTTTTCTTCCACCTGCGCGTACGCGTCCTGCATCGCCTGCGGGTCGGATACATCCGCCACCAGCGCCAGGGCTTCGCCGCCGGCGCCCTCAATCTGCTGCTGCGCCTCGCGCAGTTCGTCCTGCGTGCGCCCCACCAGGGCCACACGCGCGCCACGCTCGGCTAGCATTTTGGCGCTGGCCAGCCCAATCCCCGAACCCGCGCCGGTAACCAGCGCAACTTTCCCTTTAAAGTCCATGTTTTCCTCGATCTGTAAAAGTTCCCTTACCCGTTAATAATCTCGCCGCCGTTGGGGTGCAGCATTTGCCCCACCATGTAGGAGGAATCGTCCGAGGCCAGGAAGACAAAGCTGGGCGCGACTTCTTCTGGCTCGCCCGGCCGTTTGAGCGCCACGTCCGCGCCGAATTGCTGCACCTTCTCCTCGTCAAACGTGGAGGGGATCAGCGGGGTCCAGATCGGCCCGGGCGCCACGCCGTTGACAC
>CALDSL010000308.1 GCA_937920255.1 uncultured Anaerolineaceae bacterium
TCGTTGAGCACCAGGCTCATCTCTCCGCGGTTGAGCATGTCTTCGATATCGCGTTCGGTATAAAATGTTTTGGGCATGCGCGCTCCGCATCCCGGCGCGGCAAGGTTACCTGCCGGTCCGTCCTTCAATATCTTCCAGCGCGCTGACGGCGGCGTTACGCGCGGTCAGCACTTCCGATTCCGTCCCCGACAGCCACATGCGGCCAAAACGACCCACCGAGCTGATGTGGTTGAGCTTGATGGTCGCGCCTTTTTCGGCTTCGTTGAAGGCGTAGTTGATATAGGCTGCCGGGGCGCATTCCAGCACCAACAGCGTCTCGCCCGGCACCAAAATCGAGCCGCGGCGGAAGCGGTTGAGCAGCTGCGCCTGGTACGGGTCGACGTTGGTGATGATCTGGATCGAGGCGATCTCGGGCTTCACCCGGTCTTCGATCTTCAGTCCCAGCCGGTCCAGCACCACGCGCCCGGCTTCCAGCACTTCGGCTTGCGAGCGGGAGTGGACCTCGAACAGGCCAAATTCGCGCTCGACGATCTGCGCGCCAGGTCGGGCCTCGGTGGCTTTGACGGCAATATCGACCAGGCGGAACACCTCGTTGCCCGGCGCAACTTCAACATACAGGGATGCCATGCCTTCGGTGGGCAGATCACCCTGGGTGATCGTGCCAACAAACGCGGCGTATTGCGGCTGCATCCGGTCAAGATACGAATAACAACGAAGGGAAAAGGTGTCAGATGCCATTCAAAGACCTCAACGTTTTCTGGTTCCTGGCGGCCGGCAGGTCACACAGGTTGGTTATGCATAGCAATGCCAAGGGGCGTGATAAACAATGGGCTGGCGGGAACGATGGCGCGGATGCCGGTGTAATCCTGCACCACTTCGGCGATGCGCGGGAAGCTGGCGGTTCCGCCTACCAGATAGATCGTATCAATATTATGACCGTTAATGTGCCGTCTGACAATGGATGCGACCTTTTCCATTGTTGGCCGCACAATCGGAAACAGTTCATTGTGGTTGCGCGGGTCGGTTTTGAGCTTTTCGGCGTCTTCAAACGAGATGTCGCGCGCGCCGGCGATCACCAGCGAGAACTGCGTGCCGCCAGTGGCTTCGTCGGCGGTGTAGATCTTTTGGCCATCTTTGAAAATTGCTACGCCGGTGGTGCCGCCGCCCACATCCACGATGGCGCCGTCTTGAATTTGCAGCACGTTGTTGGCCGCGGTGGGTTCATCCACCAGGCCGGTGCATTCCAGGCCCGCCGCTTCCAGCACGTGCGCGGTGGCGCGTACTTCCACCAGCGGCACACCCGGCGGGTAACCGCTGGCCGCGGAAGTGAGCGGGAAACCGAGCCGGTCTTCCACTTTGGCCTTGAGCTGTTTCAGCAGCGCGATCGCGCCCATAAAATCCACCACCAGGCCGTCGCGCACCACCTGGGCGAACTGGTACGTCCCGGCGATGGGCTGGTAGTCGCGGTCGAGCACCAGCAGCACCGTGTAGGCCGTGCCCAGGTCGACGCCCACATGCAGCGGCCCGGGGTGGTCATCCGGCACGGCAAACTTTCCGGCCATGATCTGGTCGGTTTTGGCGAGCAGGGCAGTCAGGTTGGGGTTCATTGCCCGCCCGCCTGCCCGTCAGCCGGTTCGCGGCACGCCATCTATTCGCCCGACTTTCCGCGACCGCCGAAGCTGCCCTTGCTGCCCTGCGGCAGGATCATTTCCACATCGCCGTGCGGGCGCGGGATCACATGCACCGACACCAATTCGCCCACGCGCTTGGCCGCGGCTGCGCCGGCGTCCGTCGCGGCTTTGACCGCGCCGACGTCACCGCGTACCATCACTGTCACCAGGCCACCGCCCACGTACTCGCTGCCAATCAGGCTGACATTGGCGGCTTTGACCATCGCGTCCGCGGCTTCGATTGCGCCGACCAGGCCTTTGGTTTCCACCATTCCTAAAGCGATCATTCCTGCATCAATTGCCATTTCATCCTCCTTGAGATATCAAACTGGTACTGGGTTTCCAAAATTAGTAGTGCATGGGGTTCTGCGCGATTTCCAGAACCGTTTCACGAAAGGCGCTGGCTGCCGCGCGGCAGGCCGGCTGGTCGCCGGTGACCATGACGCCCATGTAATTGGTTTCGGACGGCGGGGGCGTGAAGGATACGATGCGCACCGCCGCGGCTTTCAGCGCCGCGTCCAGCGCCACCATGCCTTCCAGCGGTGGCGCGATCATATAGGCGATCGGGTCGCCCAGCCGGATACCGCACACTTTGGAGAGGTACGACCCGGTGCGCGAGATCACGTGCTGGAAAAAAGCGATCGAATCATCCTCGTTGGCCGAATACCATACCGCTTCGTTGCGCAGGTATTCCAGCGCGGCGTTGACTCCGGCGCGCACCTCGGAAGGCGACGGCCCGGCCAGGATGGCGATAATCTCGCCCGACAGCTTGCCGGAAGCATGTTTTGCGCCGGCGTAGAAAGAATGCGCGTAGACAACTTCCACATCCGCCATCTTGGTGGCTTCGTCAATTGAGACGTATAGCGCGTCGTCGTTGTCGGCGGTGATCAGGCCAATCGAGCGCTGTTCGGGGCGCAGGCTGAGCGCGGCAGCCATATCCGCGTCCACATTGGAAATAATGCGGACGGCCAGGGCGTTGGCGTAAATCGGATCGAGGGTTCCCATCGCGCCTCCTATTGCCCCACCAGCTTGAGTTTTACGCCAGAGGCCTGGTGGCGGATCATGTTCTGCGCCATCTGGATCACCACCGCGCCGGCTTCGAGCGGGTTGGTGCCGCCGCCTTCAAAGATATTGCAGATCACGTTGCGGTCGGCGTCGTTATCGCCAGCTTTGGGGCGGAAGGCCATGTAGGCGCTCATGCTTTCGGCGCGGCCCAATCCCGGCCGCTCGCCGATCAGCAGCACCACCACATCGGGGTTGAGAAGTTCGCCGATGTCGTTGAGCACGCCCACGCGGCAGTACTGGATGTAAAACGGCGTGCCCAGCGCCAGCCCGGCCGACTGCGCGCCCTGGCGGATGACCGGGAAGATCTGGCGCAGGTTGGCCTCGATGGCGGCGGCGCTCAGCCCGTCGCCGACGCACACCTGCAGGTTGGCCCCGCGCGCGCATTTTTCGGCGATGATGCGCCGGCTGTCATCGTTGAGCGAGCGTCCCAGATCTGGCCGCAGCAGGTACTCCTGCTTGCCGCCGGTTACGCGCGTCTGCACTGTGAACAGGCCGAATTCGTCCAGCAGCTTCGGATCAACATTGCGCATGAGCGCATCCTGGGTCACGGCGTGGTCGGCTTGCAGCAGGAGCTGGGCGGTGGTGCGATAGCGCGGCCCTGCGCGGCCAACGCCGATGCGCGCCGTGGTTGAGGCGATCATCGACTCCAGCGCCTGGGGGTTGACCGGCCTGGCCACGCCCGGCTGGACGCGCCGCTGCGCTTCGGTCGGGTCGGGCAGGTCGATGCGCAGTTCGCCGGAAGGCGGAGCAGGTTGGGCGGGCTTAGCAGACGGAGCCGCCGGCAGTGGGGCGAGCACCGGGGCGGGGAAAGCGGCCGCGCGCGTGGGCTGCGCCGGGGCTGGCTGGACCTGTGGTGCTGCTTGTGGCTGGGGCGCAGGCGGTGTCTCGGCGCGCGGCGGCGCGGACTGCTCTGGCTGCAGGGCCAGCAGTTCGCGTACCACCGCGTCGACAATTGCGTTGAGCCGGGCTTCGTCCACCGCTTACCTCTTCAAGAATAACGTAGGATCCCCGGCGCGTCCCGTCAGGATCCCATTTTTCATCAGCCCCAGCGATTCCATCCACTGCTCGAATTCCGGCGCGGGGCGCAGCTTAAGTAATTGGCGCAACGCGGCCGTGTCGTGGAAGGATGTGCACTGGTACGAGAGCATCGAGTCATCCCCCATGGGGATCCCCATAAAATAGTTGCAGCCGGCGGCAGCCAGCATCACCGCCAGGTTTTCGATCGCGTTCTGGTCGGCGCGGGCGTGGTTGGTGTAGCACGCGTCGCAGCCCATGGGGATGCCGGTCAGCTTGCCCATGAAGTGATCTTCCAGCCCGGCGCGCTGGATCTGGCGCGCGTCGTACAGGTATTCCGGGCCGATAAACCCGACCACGGTGTTGACCTGAAACGGATTGTAGCGTTTGGCCAGCCCGTAGTTGCGCGCCTCCATCGTCAGTTGATCCCAGCCGTTGTGCGCGTTGGCTGAAAGCGCCGACCCCTGCCCGGTTTCAAAGTACATATACGACGGACCGGTGGGGAAGCAGTATTTTTTGGCCAGCGCGTCAGCTTCATCCAGCATATCCACCGAGATGCCGAATGACCGGTTGCCTTTCTGCGACCCGCAGATCGACTGGAACACCAGCCCCACCGGTGACCCCGAGCGCATGCACTGCATCTGCGTGGTTACATGTGCCAGCACGCAGTTCTGGGTGGGGATTTCCCAGGTGCGGATCACGTCGTAGGTCATATCCAGCAGCCGCGAGACCGAACTGTAACTGTCATCCGCGGGGTTGATGCCGATGACCGAGTCGCCCGAACCGTAGGAAAGCCCCTCATACAGCTCGGCACGGATGCCCTCGGGTGAGTCAACCGGGTGGTTGGGCTGATTGCGGCTGGAGAGCGTGCCCGCCAGCCCGATGGTGTTGTTGCAGTGCGCGCTGACGCGGATCTTACTGGCGCCATACATCAGGTCCATGTTGGACATCAACTTGGTCACCGCGGCGATCATCTCGGCGGTCAGGCCATTGGAGATACGGCGGATCATCTCGCCGGTGGTGGTGTCAGCCAGCAGCCACTCGCGGAATTCTCCCACCGTCCAGTCTTTGATTTCGTTGTAAACGGTCTCATTGACCGCATCCTCAATCACGCGCGTGACTTCATCCTGGTCATATGGTACGGCCGGGTTTTGGCGCAGCACCCACAGCGGCACTTCGGCCAGCACAAAGCGCGCGGCGGCGCGTTCCGCGGTGGTATCCGCGGCCACTCCGGCCAGCTGGTCGCCTGATTTTTCCTCGTTGGCCTTGCCCATCAGGATGCGCAAGTCGGGAAATTCGTAGGTTTTGCCGAAAAGCTTGGTTCTCAGGAGCATAATACCCCGGGTACCGCGTTAATGATAGAAGATCAGTGTCTTGACGCTAACTGGCACCACACGTCCGTCCAACAGCGGGGCGCCGATATCGATATAATCCCCTTCTTCCAAGCCAATCTGGTCAATGACCAGCAGCGGCCGGTGGGGGTCCTTGCCTTTAATCGTTTGTCCGAGAGCCTGCGCGTAATCGCGCTCAATTATGACGATAAGGGGGTGGTGCGGCGGAAGTTCCTGGCTGGCAAACTGCACCAGGCTGTCCGCGAGAGCAGTAAGGGTATTGTAATCGAACTGTTGTTTGAAATCAACCGCCACGGCAAACTTGTCCGACAATGTGTCGATATCCCAGCGCTGCAGCGCCGCGCGGATGGCCCCGGCCACCGCACCGGCTTGCCCGGCCGGGATCGCCGGGCGAATGACCGGCAAATTGCGCAGCGGCAGGATCTCCCGCTCAGCCCAGATGGTGGAGCCGGAGAGCGAAACGGTCTGCGCGCTGGCGCCCAGCACCGTGGCGCGCATCATCTCGGCCGGCTTGACGACTTCATAGGCGCTCAGGGCAGGGTGGCGGCGCAGGCTTTCCGCTAGCAGCGGGCCGACGTCATTGTAGATGGCCGCGTCCGCGACGGTGGAAATGGGCGCTGGAGCATAGTAATACTGACCGATGCCGCCGGAGAACATCAGCACCGTGCCCTTGCTGGATATCGCCGCCGGCGGAGTGAGATACAGGCGGCTGGCCAGCGGCGAGGCAGTGCCTTCGATCAACTCGACGGTCAGATTCGCCATGCAGTCGGTGAAGCGGCGCAGGTCGGCCAGCGAAGGCGTGTCTCCCGGCGCGAGCGGCAGGCTCAGGCTGTCGAGGATGGCGCGCGCCGGGTCGGCGATGTGGGTGATGCGCCCCGAACCGCGGTCAATTTCCAGAATGCGCCCGCCGTAATTCATAGCCGCGGCCGCAACCAGCTTGCCGGTGTCAAAGATGGCGCTGTTGGCGCTGCCGCCGCCGATATCGATATTGGTGACCCGCGCGAAGTACTTCTGCGAGTACTGCGCCGCGCCCGAACCACGCCCTGCGATCATCGATTCCAGGTTGGGCCCAGCCACGGTGACCACGAACTCGCCCGCCATGCCGCCCAACGCCTGCAAGATTTCATCGGCATTGCGCTTCTTGGCCGTTTCACCGGTGATGATCACTGCCCCGGTTTCCACCTCGCCCGGCGCGTAACCGGCGGAGCTGTATTCGCGCTGCACCAGTTCCATCAGCCGGGGCACATCAATGCTTTCGCGCCCCACCAGCGGGGTCATATACACTGGCGACTGGTAGAGCACCGTCTTATCCGAGATGTTGATGCGCGGAATTTGCCCCGGCCGGGCGGTATCGGAGAGTTCCAGGCGCGAGAAAACCACCTGTGTGGTGGTGGTGCCAACATCGATCCCAACGGATAACATTGAGCGCAGTCCGGGCATGCGGTCAAGAGCCTTTGCAGGGGTTTGGGTAGTAGTCCGGTACGGCCGGATCTCCACGGTTAATTGTACGCCCAACCTGATTTCAGTGGGCTGAAAAACCAGGCCTTCGTGTGCATTTTAGTCTACAATCTACAAAGAAGAAGAAAAAACAGTAAAGAGGGGCATGATGACTGAACCTGTATTCAATGTATTACTGTTGATCGCCCGCCCGGCGGCCGGAAAAAGCGAAATCATCCACTATCTCAAAAAAACGTCGCCAGACGAGCGCCGCCAGCGCTTTCACGTGGGCATGCTGGACGAAATCGACGACTTCCCCATGCTTTGGGCCTGGTTTGAAGAAGACCGCATCCTGGCCGAAATGGGCAAACCCCGCCTGCACACCGACGAGCAGGGGGATTTTCGTTGGAATTACCTGTGGGATGTGCTCATCCGGCGCATTTCGCTGGAATATCACAAGCGACAGCGTGATTATCCCATCCACGGCCAGCCGGTGACGGCCATGATCGAGTTTGCGCGCGGGGTGGAGCACGGCGGTTTTCGCCAGGCGTTCGAACACCTTTCCCGCGAAGTGCTGCGGGGCGCCGCCATTATGTACATCGATGTGTCGTACACCGAATCGCTGCGCAAGAACCGCAAGCGCTTCAACCCCGATCGCCCTGACAGCATTCTCGAGCATGGTCTTTCGGACGAAAAATTGGAACGCATTTATTTCGAAGTGGACTGGCACGAGCTATCCGGTGGCCAGCCGCACGGGCGCCTGGAGATCCAGGGCATTCCGGTACCCTTTGTGGTATTCGAGAACGAGGACGACGTCACCACCCAGGGCGGCGATGCGCTGGACGTGCGCCTGGAGCAGCGCCTCAACACCCTATGGGAGCTGTACACCGGTCGGTAGGAAAATAGACATATTCGGGAACAATTATCACCTTTCTACGTCTTACTTGTAATACGGGCAGGGCAAGGCGGATAACAGCCGCGAGCCCCCCAAAAAAACCTTGAAAGGTGATGAACCATGAAGCCGAAACGCTTATCCTCCATAATATCGGTAGCCCTGCTCGCGATAATGCTCTCCGCGTTGGCTGCCTGCGTTCCCGCGCAACCCATACCGCAAACCGGCGTCGAGCCGACCCTACCGGCCGGAGGCGAACCTCCCGCCGTCGTCATTGCCGGGCTGGAGCCCGAGGATATCCTCGTTCAGCTTGACTATGAACCGGGTTTCACCCTCCCGGAATTCCGCTTTCCGTTTGGCCGCACGCCCCACTTCACCCTGCTGGCCGATGGCCGCGTGATCTTCGTGGATGAACAGCAGGACTCGAAGGTGATGGTGGCGCAGCTTTCGGCTGAGGAAGCCGCCGCCCTGCTGGAGCAGGTGCGCGAGATGGGCTTTGAGCGCCTGCAGTCGCACACCGATATGTGCGGCCGGCTGGCAGATGGCTCCGAACCGTGCATCGCCGATGCCTCCACCAGCGTGATGCGCGTGCGCATGGAAGATGGCAGCCTGCGCGAGATCAAAAACTACGCCAACTTCTCCAACGAGCCGCAGACCTACGATGCCATCTTCAACCTGCTGAACGAATTCAGCCACGCGGACGCATCGATCTACCTGCCACACGCCGCCACCCTGTTCGTCCGCATGGCGCCCGCGCCCGAGATGTCTTCGCCCGCTGACTGGCCGCTGGATCCGGCCCTGGTGGAACGTGCCGCCAGTGCCGCCGGGGAATCGGTCGCCGTGGTCTTGAGCGCGGAAGAAGCCGCTCTTTGGCAGAGCGTAGTGGGCGTGGATAACATGCCCATCACCTTCCAGTTGGAAGGCCAGCCCGTAGCCGCGCACTTCGTGCCCTGGCTGCCCGGCCAGGACTTCTCCGCCGAAATCGAAGCCGAATTCCCCACGCCGTAATTCAAGCGCATTAAGAAGCAACGACCTCCCTTAATACCCCGGGAGGTCGTTTTTCATTCGATTCGCTGGTTGTTCGGATTTAGGAATAAAAGCATCACGAATTTCACAAATGAGCCGAATGAGCACGAATTATTAATTTTTTTTCATTCGTGTGCATTCGCCCCATCCGTGCCATTCGTGATGCTTTTTCTCTTACCGTGCGAACACAGGCCGCAGCCAGCGCACGATAAACACCGGGCGGTGCTTGCGCAGCAGCGCCAGCCGCCGCGCGCTTTGCAGCGAAAGTTCCAGCACGCGTTCAGCCAATTCTTCGGTCACTTCTTTCACCCGCGCGCGGTCGTCTGCGCTGCCGCTGAAGATCACCGGCTCACCCACGGTGACGGCATAAATGCCGCTGGTGTACCAGGTCGATGTTTCCAACGCGCCGTCCACGCGCGTCTGTTTTCTCCAGACTTTCTCGCGTTGCACGGCAATGCCGACCGGGACCACCGGCTTGCCGCTCTCCAATGCCATGCGCGCTGCGCCGGAATGGAAATGCGCCAGCCCGCCCTCGGCGGGTGAGATCACGCCTTCGGGGAAGATACCCAGCGTGGCGCCGTCTTCCAGCGCGCGCAGGCCTTCATCCATAGCGGCGCGCCCCGCCCCCTGGTTCACGCGAATATGGCGGCACTTGCGCAGCGACGCGCCGATGACCGGCACCTTAAACAGCACGTCAATAATCAGGATGCGGATCTGCTCCGGTACGAGGGAGATCATTAAAATTGGGTCGACGGTGGTGGGGTGGTTGGATACCAGTATTTTCGAACCTGCGGGCATGGGCGCGTGGTAGGCCACGTCCCAATGAAACAGTATATGCTTGGCTACGTTGACAAACGTCTGTCCCAGCGCGTACCAGGCCTGCTTGCGCGGGCTGGCGAGCAGTTCCATCATCTCTTGCGAGAACTCGTCCTTGGAGATTTCCACGGATTATCCTTTCATGTGGAAAATGTCTGCCAGGGGCAGTTAGGAAAACAGCGTTGGAAACCGTTCCTCAATGGAGGAAGCCCGATGGCAATTCTCACGAAGGTTGAGCCCTTAAAAAGTTCTCTAATTCGTCCGCGATCAGACCGGCGCCTATGCTATTCAGATGAACACCATCCGTCAAAAGATTAAAACCCTGCCTTGCAGAAAACGTTTCGAAGCTTTCAGAAAAGATAATTCGCCGCGCAGCCAGCCGCAGCATCAATCGCACCGATCCACGGAATGGACGTCCGCTGCCGTCCACCTCATCGCGCAGGTAGCGCTCCATGCGTTCAAACACAGGGATATAGTGCGCGTTTTCCTGTTGCGCAATCTTCATAACCTGGGCGTTATAGCGCCGCACCCGCTGCATCGGCGCGGATTTCAGAGCTTCCCCAAGAACCGGGATCGACCCCACCGCCACCACCGCGCCGGTCTTATCCTTGATGCGGCGGATAATGGCGCGCAGGTTGGCGTAGGCCCAATCGAGACTTGGCCAGCGCGGAAGGCGCTTACGCGGGATGACGTACAGCCCGCCCCACAGCGACATGGAAAAAGTCACGTCATTGGTCCCGATCAGTACGAAGACGATATCCGGTTTTTCAGCCACCAGATCGTCCATGCGCCGCAGCAGGTTATAGGTCAGGTCGTTGTTGACCCCCAGGTTGACGAAACGGTAACGGCTGCCCAGCCGTTTTTCCAATGGCTCAATATAACTGGCGCTGACCAGCAGCGCGCGCGTGATGCTGTCGCCAAAGCACACGACGGTCTTCAATGAATTTATGTTGTCCGTAATCAAGCCAGGTCCTCTATCATCCCTCTCAGCAAGGCAGCACAATGTGGCTAAATATATCAAAAAAATCCGCTTCCGGCGGACGAGTTTTCCTTACAGCGCGGGAATTATTTGGGATTACAATACGATGAAACAAGTGAGACGGTCACACCATATGACCCACGAAAGCATATCCTTTCGGAAGACAGGCATGACAGAATTGTTGCTGAAACAATGAAACATAAAGGATACCGATGAAAATCACGGTCATTGGCGCCGGTTCAACCTATACCCCCGAACTGATCAAAGGCTTTTTGGAACTGCACCCAAACCTGCCGCTGACAGAACTGGCGTTGATGGACGTACAGCCCGAGCGGCTGGAGATCGTCGGCGGTTTGTGCCAGCGAATTGTGCAGAAGTACGGCCACCCGTTTACGGTACATCTCACCACCGACCGCGAAGAAGCGCTGCGCTGCGCGCGCTACGTGATCACCCAACTGCGGGTGGGGTTTCTGGCCGCCCGGCGCGAAGATGAGTACCTGGGCCAGCGCCACGGGCTGATCGGCCAGGAGACGACCGGGGTGGGCGGCATGGCCAAAGCGCTGCGCACCATCCCGGTCATTCTGGACATCGCCGCGGATATGCGCCGGCTGGCGCCCGGGGCGCTGCTGGTCAACTTCACCAACCCGTCCGGCCTGGTGACCGAGGCGCTGTTCCGCCACGCGCCGGACGTGCCCTCCGTTGGCCTGTGCAACAGCCCAATCACCGCCAAAATGACCATTCTGGAGGAACTGGAACGCGCCGGCCAAAAAATCGACCCAGACGAGGCTGAACTCGACGCGATGGGCCTGAATCACCTGTGCTGGTACCGCGGCTTCCGCGCCGGCGGGCAGGATATATGGCAGCAAGTGCTGGAAGCCTATATCCAGGACCTGTCGACTTCGGCCAACCCGGTGTGGGAACCGGAACTGGTGCGCTCGCTGGGCATGATCCCCAACTACTATCTGGAATACTATTACAACACGGCCCAGAAGCTGGAAATGCAAGCCGAGTGGCCGCCCTCACGCGCCGACCAGGTGATATTGATCGAAAAAGCGCTGTTGCGCCAGTACGCTGACCCGGCGCTGGATGAGCCGCCGCCGGGGTTGATGCAGCGCGGGGGAGCGTATTATTCCACCCTGGCCACGCGGGTGATCAACGCGCATTACAACGACCTGGGCGAAACCCAGATCGTCAACGTGCGCCACGCCGGCGCGGTGCCCGGCTACCCGGAGGACTGGGTGCTGGAACTGCCCTGCCGCATCGACGCGGCGGGGGTACACCCGCTGCCCGCTCAGCCGCTGCCTGAGGCAGTGTTTGGCCTGCTGCGCAGCGTGAAAGCGTACGAGTTGTTGACAGTCGATGCCGCGGTGCACGGCAGCCGCCAGGCCGCCTATGAGGCTCTGCTGGCGCACCCGCTGGGCCCCAAGGCCAATAACGTCAGCCAGGTGCTGGATGACATACTCAAGACCAACCGTCCTTACCTGCCGCGCTTCTGGAAGGACTGAACCCATAAAAGCAGCTCGCGTTTAATTGGCCACGCAAAAAGATATCACTGCGAAGGTGCGAAGAGCGCGAAGAAAAACGCGAAGTGATTTTAAATCTCTTTCTTCACGTTTCCTTCGTGCTCTTCGCACCTTCGCGGTTCGCTTTTGTGTGAGCTATCAAAAAGGATCGATCCATAAGACCCGGATTGATGATAGAATCGACGCGTGCATACCATCCGCAAACTCTATCGAATCGGATACGGCCCGTCGAGCTCCCACACCATGGGGCCGCGGCGCGCCGCCGAACGCTTCCTGGAGGGCAACCCCCAGGCGGCTACGTTTCATATCATCCTGTACGGCAGCCTGGCGGCTACCGGGCGCGGCCACCTGACCGACCGCGCGATTGAATCGGCGCTGGCGCCGCGGCCGGTGAGCATCACCTGGAAGCCGGAAGAGTTGCTGCCCATGCACCCCAACGGCATGGAATTTGAGGCGCTGGACGCTGCCGGCGCGGTGACGGCCCGCTGGCGCGTGTACAGCATCGGCGGTGGGGCGCTGCGCGAAGAAGATGAAATGGAACAACCGCCGGAAGAGGACTCGGCTTCCGTCTACCCGCTCAAAACGATGCAGGATATCCTGCGCTACTGCACCAGCCAGGGCATGACCTTTTGGGAGTACGTGCAGGAATGCGAAGGCGAGGCGATTTGGGATTACCTGGCCGAAGTCAACCGGGTGATGAAAGACGCCATCCACCGCGGCTTGCAGGCCGAAGGTGCGCTGCCCGGCGGGTTGGGTGTCTCGCGCCGCGCCTGGACGATTTATCGCAAGATCGAATTGAGTCAGGGGAAACTGGTGAAAGAAGGCTTTTTACCGGCCTATGCGCTGGCCTGCGGTGAAGAAAACGCCACCGGCGGGTTGATCGTCACCGCACCGACCTGCGGTTCGTGTGGCGTGCTTCCGGCTGTGCTGCACCATATCGAAGACACCATGCAGACCTCCGAGGCGCACGTGCTGCGCGCGCTGGCCACCGCCGGCTTGATCGGCAATCTGATCAAATACAACGCCTCGATATCCGGCGCGGTGGTGGGCTGCCAGGGCGAGATCGGCGCGGCGTGCGCTATGGCCGCCGGAGCAGCAGCGCAACTATTAGGCGGCTCGATCCGCCAGATCGAATACGCGGCCGAAATGGGCCTGGAGCATCACCTGGGTCTGACCTGCGACCCGGTCAACGGGCTGGTGCAGATCCCGTGCATCGAGCGCAACGTGTTTTCCGCCACCCGCGCGCTGGACTGCGCCACCTTCGCCATCTATTCTGACGGCAGCCACCGCGTGCCGTTCGATGAGGTGGTGGAAGTGATGGAAAAAACCGGCCACGATCTTCCGTCGCTGTACCGCGAAACCTCCTCCGGCGGCCTGGCGCTGAATTACCGCTACCCAGGCCAGCCCCCGCGCCAGATACCCCCGCCGGGGAGATAGGTTTTCGGGCAGGGCTCAAAAAGCATCACGAATATCACGAATACTGCGAATGGATATGAATTGTTTTAAGTTGTGTTCGTATTATTCGTCCTATTCGACATATTCGTGATGCTTTTTCTTCGTTTCCCCAAGTTCCTCCTTGATTAACAGAACAAGTGTGCTATTATTAATCCAGCACAATGCCAGCCGAACAATGAAGCGAGGAGAACCGTGACCAAAACGACCATTCAGGATGTTGCCGCATATGTAGATTTGAAACGCACCCCGGCCGGGTTGGAGATCAACACCGCGCGGGGGAACGCCGGCTGCGTAGATGCCGCCTTTACGGTTGCACAGTATTTTCTTACGGAACTGGGGATCAGCCCAGGCATGGCCCGCATCCTAGAGGGTGAAGAAGCTGCGACCGTCGTTGTTCCGGATTTGTCCCTTTGGGGGGATGAAGCGCGTATCCTGGCGATTGAGGAATATGTCATCTTCCCGGTCACGCCGCCCTTACGGGGTTGGAGCGTCGTTCACCCCATGTGGATCGAGTTGCCAATGGATGTATATTCGAGCAGCTTGAGCGCGGCGGATACAAGCGAAGGGCGAGTGATTCCGTCGTACTCCATCGAATCCTACAGTTATCAGAAGGAGGTCACTTTTCCTCTTTATGAAACTGTGCTGTTGGGGATTCAAACCTGCCTGACCGACCGGTTAAACCTGGAGATGCGCTCGCTTTATGGGCTGTATCTGGAACTGGAAGGCCGTTCCATCGAGTTCAATCGCGAAAAGCTGCTCGAACGGGAGTATCTTGCCAGACCCGCGATGTACTTGCTCAGCCGCATCATACCCGTGCTCAGCCCAAAAGGGTACGAAGTGAAGGTGTGCGAGGGCTTTCGAAATGGGTGCCTGATTTCCGGCGAATCGGTGCAGTTCGAGTACGATATGCTTTCCTCGACTTGGAGCGTGTATTACCGCAATGGGAAAAAGTGGCAGCCGCTGAATATCACGGCTGCTGGCGAATCCCCTGCGCTTGACATGATGATCCGGCGCGACTTCCGAACCGTCTTCATGCACGCGGCAGCCGCGATTGTGGAGCGAAAACTGCACGAGATCCAGAAGAAAATTTATACCTATAAGCTTAAAACGGCTTAATCGCCGCTGGCTTCCACCCCGGAGCGCATCGCTTCCAGCACCTGCAGCGCGGTGAGGTTGCGCACCGCCCAGCCGGTTTCCAGCCCGCCCGGCTGGTCGAAGAAGTTGTCCGACCAGGTCAGGTGCGCGCCGTCCCAATCCAGCCCGCCATTGGGAACATCCTGCACCGCAGCCCAGAAGTTCCACAGCGGCAGATCGTATTCCAGCGCCAGTTTGGCCAGTACCTGATTGTTGCGCCCGCCGCCTTCCAGGTCGTCGGCTTTGGTGGCCAGGATGGGCACGATATGGTGCTCGATGGTCAGGTCAATCACATCGCGCATTTCGGCCTCAAACTTCTCCACGTCGTCGATGTCGTTGGAGCCGAGGCTGATGATGGCAAACGCCGGGTTGTGCACGCGATATTCGCACGTGAGCGGGTTTTCGCTGGTCTCGCAGAAAGTTGGGTCAACCCACAGGCTGGTAAACAGGGTGGAGACGCGTGCGCCGTCACGCGCGGCCAGGCTGGTGCGCCCGTGCGATCCCTTGAAGTACTTGATCGCTTTCTCGAGATGCGCATAGTCATTTCCGAGCGAATACCACTCGGGGCCTTTGTCAAAATCTTCCAGGAACCAGGTCGCCGAGCTTTCGCAGTCGCCGACTTTTGAGAAGGCATGCGCGTCCCGGCCATTCTTCTGGCCTTCGCGGTAGATCTCCAGCGCGCGGGTCGTCATTTCCGGGACGACCGGCCAGTTTTCCCAGTTCTTGGCCGTGCGTTTGAACGGTTCATCTTTCTGGCTGGTCACCGGCACGGCTTCGGTGGGCACGACCGTGGCGTTCGGGTCTGGTGTGTTGGTGATTCGCTTGATGACTAGGCCCTGTTCGACGCTGCCGGCGGTTGAAGCCGGCGCGGCATCGGCTGCCGGCCGGGTGGCGGCGGATGTGCTTCGCGCCGCGGCAGTTGGCTCCACGCTGGCCTGGGCCGGCTGGCGCGAAGCCAGCACCCACACCACCACGGCCACCAAAACCACCATGCCGAATCCAATCACCATGATCGGATCGGGCATGCCCATGCGCCGCCGGCGGTTGTGGCGGTTATTCGTGGATGAACTGTTTTGATATCTGGACATATTTCTCTATATCCTACAAAAATTGGGCGTTTATTGTCAAGTGCGCAAGCCGGGTATTTTGCGTTAAGCCGCGAATTCCGGCGCTTGGCTGGTTTCGGTCTGGTAATAGCGGAACAGCAGCGCGAAGGCGGCTGCGGAAAGCAGGTGCCACGCCACGTGCCACGGGAAGGCGCCCGGCGGGCACGCCGGCGCGCGGCCGTTTGCTGCCCAAATCCCAGCTCCGGCGGCGAACAGCACCAGCGCCAGCAGTGCGTAACGCATCTGCCCGCGCAGCCGTCGCGCTCGCCGCAGCCGAAATTCGATTAGCACCCATCCTGCCAACAGAACGGCGATGACGATCTGCTGCCAGCCCGGCGCATAGATCATCTGCAGCGCGAGCAGCGCAAGCGCGGCCAGGTATAACGTTCGAAAGGTTCTACCCGTTAGACGCTGCAAGGAATATACCAGCAGCAACAGCAACAACTGGTAAACGCCCATCAAATCCAGCCACTCACCGGCGCGGGTGAGCGATGCATGCGAAAGATACGACGCCCAGCCGGTGATGAACGCGGCAGCCGCGAACCAGCGCCGGAAGTCTTCCCCACGCCCAGGCAGGTTTTCCCGCGCCGCAGAGGCCAGGATCAGTGCGCCGGCCAGCACGTACCCCAGATTGGAAAGGGCCGTCAGCGGCTGCCGGACGAAATACCCGGCGCGGAACGGCTCACAGTAGCAGTTCTGCGTGCCGCACACCTCGGGCAGAAATCCGGTCCACGAAAACGGGACGAACGCCAGGCCGATCATCAACCCGGCGGAAAGCAAAAAGAGAGCCGCTGCCTGCACGCTGCGTTTCTGCATAGGTGCATTATGGCATTGCGGGATTGTTCTGGCAAATGAGCCCAGAAAAAAGTTCAGGCGGCTCCCCGGTGCCGCCTGAACATCGAAAGGTGCTGCTGAAAGCGAATTACTTTCGAGTGATGCGGCGCAACGGAGCGCTCAACGTATACAGCGCGGTGCGAATGGCGGCATTGTGCCACACGTTGCCGGCCTGCCGCCACTGGACGCGCGGGTCCAGGCACTCGGCGGCGACGCTGGCCTTGCGCCGCTGGCCAAAATGGTGCGCCAGGTTGCGCAGGGTATTCTGCCAGAAAGCATCTTCAACATGGTGGCCGAACTTCAGCCGGAAGGAAAGCTCGTAGAGCGGGTCGCCGGCCCGCAGGAATGCCTGCACCTGGGCGATGGTGTCGATGTCCTCTTCAAACGCGGAGAAGGTGACGATACCCGCGAACATATGCCCCAGGGGGGTCATAAAGCTGAATGACTCATCGTCGGCATAGATCACCCACACGCCGGTGGAGATGAGAGGTGGACCGCTGCGCGGCTGCGCCAGGTTGAGCACCGCCACGCTGCCCGGACGGATGCCCCGCAGCGGTGCGTGGAAATGGTTGCCGCGCGGCCAGAACTGCTCAAAGTTGTCTTTCCATTCGCGCACCACCTGGCGTGGGGTGATGCCGCTCAGTGCTACCCGGTAGGTTTTGCGCCATAATTGCCCAAATCCGCGGATCGGGCCGGTGAGAACCTTTCCGGCCACGTTCAGGTTGACCGCGCCGGAAGGTAGCTCATCGACCTGCAGGCGTTCGACCGGCTCCGCCCAGGTAGCGCCGGTTTCCGCGTTTGGTGGATAAGAAGCGGCCATCAAGCGCTGCCCTTGCGAGCTTCCAGCGCGGCCAGCGCTTCTTCTTCGGTGGTGAAAAGCGCGAAGGCTTCGTTCAGCCGTGTGAGCTCGAAAATCTGCCGGTAATGATCGCTCAAACCCGAAGCCATCAAGCGCACCTGCTGCCTTCTCGCGCGGATCAGCAGCGTGATCAGCAGGCCGATGCCCGAACTGTTGATGAAATTGAGATTGGTGAAGTTCAACAGCACATAAGAAGCCTGATTTTCGGTTGCCAGTGCAAAAGCTTCCATCAACGGCCGTTCAGCCGTCGAGGTCACCTCTCCGGAGAGATCAATCACACCGATCATTCCCACTGTACGGACATTTAATGCGAGCATGGGTACGTTCATGCGTTCTCCTTATTTATACCTGTTCCTGCTGATACCAGTTATTTTCACAGTTCCACAACATCTCGGTGATGTGGTAGTTTCCTTCTGCATACACGTACATCGCGTCAACCATGTGCCGGATGAGAAACAGGCCCCAGCCTCGCGGCGATTGTTTCCCTGCCAGTTTGGCGTCGATGTCTGGCGTCTCGGTCGCCGGAATGGTGTTGATGTCGCCATGATCCATCACCCGCACGATCACCTGCATATGGCCGAGCAGGATTTGAATCTTTACCGGGTCGGCCTCGTTGAAATGGTTGCCGTGCTCCATGGCGTTCATGGTCGCTTCGGCCACGGCTGTTTTCATCCGCTCCAGGATGGATTTGTTAATTGGATAAGGCTCAAGAGTTTGCATAAGGATGCGCACGGCGGCCAGTTCATTGCCCATCTTGCTGGGGATGTCGACCTCACAATGCGGCTGGCGCCTGGGCTCGTACGCTTCGTCAACAGTCATCGGTAACCGGCCTTGGTGCGGATCTCGGAAACGGGCAGCGCCAGGGTTGCGTTTCTTCTGCGCTCTGCCAATCTCCACTCCTCAATCGTGAACCGATGCCACACACTCATAACCGTCGCGTCCTCCTGATGATTTATCGTACTGTTTGGATTATACGAAGATAGCATCCCGAGATCGTTACGAAATTGCAACGATGGAATAATCTACGCCGGAACGCATACCGTTACGAGGCGCGCCGTTGTTGGAATCTCAGGACGAATCCTGTACAATTCCGGTAACGAATGGAGCAATTGATGGAAGACCTGTGTTTCTATCTGTTTGGGTTTCCGCGCATGGAGCGCGGCGGGAAAGCGGTGATGGTGGACACGCGCAAAGCCACCGCGCTGCTGGCGCTGCTGGCAGTGAATGGCGAGCCGCTTTCGCGCGACGCGCTCTCGACGATGCTATGGCCGGAGTACGATCAAACCGGCGCGCGCGCCGCGCTGCGCCGCACGCTTTCGGTGCTCAACAAAGCCGTCGGCCCGGGCGTGCTCGAGATCGAACGCGAGCGGGTGGGTCTGTTCAAAGGCGGGCCGATCTGGTTGGACGTTCATCAGTTTGAAGACGGGCTGCTGCGCGCAACTACACAGGAACAATCCGGCGATGCGCATTTTGTGGATACGCTGGCGACCACCATTGCCCTGGCCAAAGACCGGTTTATGGCTGGTTTTTCGCTGCGCGACTCGACGGAATTCGATGACTGGCAGTATTTTCATTCCGAGCGGCTGGCGCGCGAGCTGGGCCGCGCCCTCGATCATCTGGTGATCGGGTACGCCGCCCGCGGGCAGTACGAGACCGCCATCGCCTACGCGCGCCAGTTACTGGCGCTGGATCCGCTGCGCGAAGAGGCGCACCGCCAGTTGATGCTGCTGTATGCGCGCTCGAACCAGCGCAGCAGCGCCCTGCGTCAGTACCGCGACTGCGTGCGTATTCTGGATGAAGAACTTGGCGTGGCTCCGCTGGAGGAAACCACCGCCCTGTACCAGATGATCCTGGAAAATCGCCTGCCCGCGCAGCCTGAGGTTGCTCCGCAGCCCGCCGGATTGCCGGCCGCTGCGGAAGAACCGGCGGCGCGTGAAGCGGCTCCGGCTTTCCCGCTGGTAGGGCGGGAAGCCGATTGGGACGTGATCCAGGCAGTCTACCGCCAGGCGCGAGATGGCGGCCGCGTGCTTGTGCTGGAGGGCGAAGCGGGAATTGGCAAAACGCGCCTAGCCAATGAGTTCCTCGATTGGGCGCAGCAGCAGGGCGCGCGCGTGCTGCGTCTGCGCTGGTACGAAGGCGAGGCCGGCCTGGCCTATGGACCGTTCACCCAGGCGCTGGAGAAGATGATGACCTGGCCGGATGCCGCCGCGCTGCCACAAAAGACCGGCGTTGCGCCGCTTGCCGAAGCCGCCCGGCTGCTGCCCGAGATCACGTCGCGCTTCCCCGGGTTGCCGGAACCGCCGCCTTTGGAAGGACCGGGCGCGCAAAGCCGGTTTTATGAAGGGCTGCGTCAGGTGTTTTTCACCGCGCTGGCCAACGGCCAGCCCGGTGTTCTGTTTCTGGATGACATGCAGTGGGCTGACCGCGCTTCGCAGGATTTGCTGGCCTATTTGATCCGGCGTATCGGCGACAGCCGCGTGATGGTGATGATCACCCTGCGCAGCGACGCCGCCCCCGAGCGTAGCCTGCCGCAGAATTTGCTGCACGAGGCCGGGCGCTACGGCATTCTGACCCGCGTCGAACTCGGCCGGCTCGCCACGGAGGATGTGCGCAGGCTGGCGCAAAGTATATCCAGCCAGGAGCAGTTGCCGGCCGGTCTGGTTGAGAGCCTGTTCCGCGAAAGCGAGGGCCTGCCTTTCTTCGCGGTGGCATACCTGAATGCGCTGCGCAGCAACCCGGCTGGTGAAAATCAATGGGAAATGCCCGCCAGCGTGCGCGAGCTACTCATGTCCCGGCTGCGATCAGTCGATGAGACCGCCCGCCAGTTACTGAGCACCGCGGCGGTGATCGGTCGTTCGTTTGACCTGTGGACACTGCGCGAAGCCAGCGGTCGCAGCGAAATGGAAGCGGTGACCGGGTTGGAGAGCCTGCTGGCCGCCGGGTTGGTTGCCGAGCATGCTGGTGAGCCCGGCGCGGAAACCTACGATTTCACGCATGAAAAACTGCGCGATCTGGCCTACGAGGGAACCAGCGCCGCGCGCCGCAGGCTGCTGCACCGGCGCGTGGCCGAGGTAATTACCAGCCGCGCCGGCCGGCGCGAACCTGGCAGCCAGGCCGCGGTCATTGCGTATCATCATCGCATGGCCGGGAACAACCCCGCCGCCGCTACGTTTTACCGTGAAGCCGGCGATTACGCTTGCAGCTTGTATGCCAACGCTGAGGCAATCGAGCAGTACCAGGCTGCGCTGGCCTCCGGCCATCCCGATAAAGCCGGTCTGCGCGAAGCGATTGGGGATTTGCTCACGCTGCAGGGCGAATACGATGATTCTATCGCCAGCTACGAGGCCGCCGCCGCGCAGTGCGGCGAAGACCGAGTCGCGGTACTGGAGCGTAAGCTCGGCAACGTACACGCCCGCCTGGGCGACTGGGATCTGGCCGAATCGCATTACCAGCGTGCAGTCGAATCCGGGTTGCGTGACGAAGCCGGCATTTTTGCCGAACGCAGCCATGCCGCATTCCAGCGCGGTGATCCTGCTCTGGCGCGCGTACTGGCGCAGCATTCGCTCTCGCTGGCCCAGTCCAGCGCCGATCCGCTGGCCCTGGCCCAGGCGCATAACGTGCTGGGGATGCTCGAGCGCGCGCAGGGTAACGCCGAAGCCGCGCTGGGGCATCTGCTGGAGAGCCTGGCAGCGGCGGAGAAGAGCGGCAACCCGCTAGCGCAGGCCGCGGCGGATAACAACCTGTCACTGGCGCTGATGGATTTGAAACGTCTGGACGAAGCGGAGGATTATAACCGGCAGGCGCTGGCGATCAGTGTTCAGGTTGGCGACCGCCACCGCGAAGCGGCCCTGC
>CALDSL010000309.1 GCA_937920255.1 uncultured Anaerolineaceae bacterium
GATTCGATCTGCCTTAGATGCGTCCTTTCATGGCGCGCCAGCCCATCGGCGTGCGATATCAGCGTCTGCTGCAGCGGCTTCCCCGCCCCGATGAGCGTGGCCGTTCGCAGCCAATCATCCGGGCCAAGCTGTTCCAACGCCGCCAGCAGTTTTTCACGCTGCCGGGTAAACAACGCGAGCGAACCACGAAAATCCTGTTCGGGATAATCCGTATTCTTGATCCAACTTCGAGGATTGACAGCCTTGATGGTCGGCGCATCCTGGGTCAGAATGGTCATGATGTAGTTGTCGCCCCACACATCACTGCACGCGCGCAGATGCGCCAGCACTTCGCTGGCGGTCCATTCCCCCGGTTCAGGCGCGGTACGCAATTGCGCGGATGACAGCCCCGCGGAAAGGATCGCCAGACGCAAAGGCGTTTCTTGCAGTATGGCGAGGATTTCCGCTACGGGTAAATACTTCTTTGGCATAACTGTGTCCCTCTCGACCAATAATTATTAATAACTCATACCTTAAGACCCACCTGACGAATTGTTTACTCAATACCTTTCAGTGGCTGTTTTCAAAGCAGGAATACCGTTTCATCGGTGGATTGAATTCTGGATCAGGATCTCTGCCGGAATGCCCAACCCCGCGTTTAATTTCCGGATCATTGACAGGGTCAGCGGGCGCTTGCGGCTTAAGACCTCTGAAACACGGCCGCTTGGCCCGATATATTGTTCCAAATCCCGCCGGTCCAGGCCGCGGCTGTCCATGTAGTATTTAATCGCCTCGATTGGATCCGGCGGCAGGATGGGATACTGCTTTTCTTCGTATGCTTCCACCAGGGTAAACAGCACCTCGAACCGGTCTCCGTCAGGCGTGTTCGGCGCGGAACCCCACAGCCGTTCGACTTCAGCCAAAGCTGCCTCGTAGTCTGCTTCCGTTCGAATGGGTTTGATCTCCATAAACATTCCCTCATTCTAGATGCGTGTTGCATCGATTCTGTCGTATTCCGCATGCGTACCCACAAACCGGATAAACATCTTTCCTTGCGAGTACTCAACAACGACTACCAACCGGTACGTATTGCCCTTAATGTTGAAAACGACGCGGTTATTCGGAAGGATACTGACACTGCGGTAGACTGCTTTGATTTCTCCAGGCGAATTCCAGTGGGCTTTTTTCGCTTCTGCATACCATGCTCGCAGCGGCTGCTCAGCATCTGGGTGAGCTTCCCAGAATTCCACGAGGCGGCGACGGGATATGATGCGCATACCAATATCATAGCACAAATCTCCCAATTTGGGAGATGGCAATTTTCGATTTTCGGATATTAATCTTTTATCAGAACCGTAAGCCCTCCCTTCCCCCTTCTTGACTCGCACTTTCCGGCATGGTATCATAAATATCGTTGTTTTAGCAATCAAACGCTTCGACTGCTAAAACAGGAGAGCGCCATGTCTGAGTTGACCGAACGGCAAAAACTCATCCTCACCCTGATCATCCACGAGTATATTCGCACGGCCACGCCGATTGCTTCGCAGAACCTCGTGGAGACCTATCATCTTGACATGAGTTCCGCCACCGTGCGCAATGAGATGACCGTGCTCACCGACCTGGGCTACCTGCGCAAACCGCACACCTCCTCGGGCCGCGTGCCCACCGAGGAAGGCTACCGCCTGTTTGTGGGCCGGCTGATCCAGGAAAGCGACCTGCCCGCCACCACCCGCCTCAACATCAGCCACCAGTTCTTCCAGATGCGCTACGACGTGGAGCAGTGGATGCGCCTGGCGGCTTCGGTCCTGGCGCGCCAGTCACGCGCGGCCTCGCTCATCACCGCGCCCCACCCCGAGCAGCCGCGCATCAAGCACATCGAGTTGATCTCCACCCGCGGCCGCCAGGTGTTGATGGTGCTGGTGATGGCCGGCGGCGAAATCCAGCAGCGCATTCTCTCGCTCTCCGAACCGGTGTCGCAGGAACAGCTTTCCAGCACCGCCGCGCTGCTCACCCAGTTGTACCAGAACAAAGACCCCAACACCGTCAGCCTGCCCGCCCAGCTCGATCCGCTGGCGCAGGACGTGGCCGAGTGGATCAAAGAAGAGCTGCGGCTGGCCGAAAGCCTGGTCTCAGGCGAGATTTATCTCGATGGCCTGACCAACGTGCTGGCTGAGCCTGAGTTCGCCGGCTCGGAAGATGCGCGCCGCGCGCTGCGCGTGCTGGAAGAGCGCCCGCTGCTGCAAGAGCTGCTCTCGCGCACGGTGATGACCGGCCCGCTGGGCGGCGTGCAGGTACTCATCGGCGGCGAAGGCACCTGGCAGGATCTGCGCCAGTCGTCGATGGTGCTGGCGCGTTACGGCGCGCCCGGCCTGATGACCGGCACGCTGGGCGTGCTGGGCCCCATGCGCATGCCCTATGGCCGCACCATTTCCACCGTCCGGTTCCTCTCGGAACTGTTGAGCGAGCTGGTGACCGACACTTTGGTGGAAGAAGATAGCCCGTAGATATTTTCCGTCTCGACGCATGGGTTGCAAGGCACGTTTCTTGGAACCCAGGCTTTGAGACGGTTCAATTTTTGAAAAGAGGAACCAGGTTTATGAGCGGAAAAAAAGCACATTCTTCCCAACCCCCAACCGAAACGCCCCCCGCGGAACAGCCGGAAGCGCAGCCGCGGATGGAACAGGAAGCCGCGCAACTCGATGCCCTCCAGCAGGAGCTGGAACAGGCCCAGGCTAAAATCGCCGAGAACTTTGAGGGCTGGCAGCGCGAGCGCGCCGATTTTCTCAACTACAAAAAGCGCATCGAGCGCGACCAGGCACAGACCGCGCAGAACATCACCGGCGGCATCGTCAAAAAGTACCTGGTGGTGCTGGATGACATGGAGCGCGCGCTCAAGCACGCGCCCGAGGCCGGCGGCGACGTGCAGGCCTGGGTCGGCGGGATCGAATTGATTTTCCGCAAGCTGCAAAACCTGCTCGAATCCGAGGGCGTGCAGCGCATCGAGGCCGATGGGCAGATGTTTGACCCCAACCTGCACGAGGCCATCAGTCACGAAGATAGCCCTGACCATGAAAGCGGCCAGGTCATCGAAGTTTTACAGCAAGGTTACATCCTGGGCGACCGGGTGCTGCGCCCGGCGCTTGTTCGCGTAGCTCGATAGGAGGATAGCATTCATGGCAAAAATCATTGGCATTGATCTTGGCACCACCAACTCCGTTGCCGCGGTAATGGTGGGCGGCGAGCCGGTCGTCATCCCTTCCGCGGAAGGCGAGCGCCTGGTCCCGTCAGTCGTGGCCGTCAACAAGAACGGCGAGCGTCTCGTTGGCCGCGTGGCCCGCAACCAGGCCATCGTCAACCCGGAAAACACCATCTTCTCCATCAAGCGCTTTATGGGCCGCAAGTACGACGACCCCGAAGTGCAGCGCACCCTCAGCCGCGTGCCTTATAAGGTCACCAAAGCCCCCAACGGCGACCTGCGCGTGGTGCTGGGCGGCAAGGAATACTCGCCCCCCGAGGTTTCGGCCATGATCCTCAGCAAAATCCGCGCCGACGCCGAAGCCTACCTGGGCGAGCCCGTCACCCAGGCGGTCATCACCGTGCCGGCCTACTTCAATGACGCGCAGCGCAACGCCACCAAAGACGCCGGCAAGATCGCCGGTCTGGAAGTGCTGCGCATCATCAACGAACCCACCGCTTCTTCGCTGGCCTACGGGCTGGACAAGAAAAAGAAGAACGAAGTCATCGCCGTGTACGACCTGGGCGGCGGCACGTTCGATATTTCCATCCTCGACGTGGGCGAAGGCGTGTTCCAGGTGCGCTCCACCTCCGGCGACACCTTCCTGGGCGGCGACGATTTTGACCTGCGCCTGATGGATTACCTCATCAGCGAGTTCCAGCGCGAAAACGGCATCGACCTGCGCCGCGACCGCCAGTCGCTCCAGCGCCTGAAGGAAGCCGCCGAAAAGGCCAAGATCGAGCTTTCCACCACCCTGCAGACCGAGATCAACCTGCCCTACATCACCGCTGACGCCACCGGCCCCAAGCACCTGGTGATGACCCTCACCCGCGCCAAGCTGGAACAGCTCACCGGCGATTTGGTGAACAAGTCGCTCGACCCGGTGCGCAGCGCGCTGCGCGACGCCGACCTGAAACCCGGCGATATCAATGAGGTGGTGCTGGTGGGCGGCATGACGCGCATGCCCGCCGTGCAGGAAGCCGTGCGCCGCGAGTTCGGCAAAGACCCTCACAAGGGCGTCAACCCGGATGAGGTCGTGGCCATCGGCGCGGCCATCCAGGCCGGCGTGCTGGGCGGCGAGGTGAAAGACATCCTCCTGCTCGACGTCACCCCCCTGACCCTGGGCGTGGAAACCATGGGCGGCGTTGCCACCCCGCTGATCGAGCGCAACACCACCATCCCCACCCGCAAGAGCCAGATCTTCTCCACCGCCAGCGATGGCCAGACCCAGGTGGAAATCCACGTGGTGCAGGGCGAGCGCCCCATGGCCGCCGACAACAAATCGCTGGGCAAGTTCAACCTGGATGGCATTCCCCCGGCCCCGCGCGGCATGCCGCAGATCGAAGTCACCTTCGATATCGACGCCAACGGCATTCTCAAAGTCACCGCGCTGGATAAGGCCACCAGCCGCAGCCAGCACATCACCATCACCGCCTCCTCCGGTCTGAGCGAATCGGAAGTCGACCGCATGCGCCGCGAAGCCGAGGTCAACGCCGAAGCCGACCTGCGCCGCAAGGAACTGATCGAGGCCCGCAACAACGCCGATAATACCGTTTACACTGCGGAAAAGACGCTGCGCGATTTTCATGATAAAATTCCGGCTGAGAAAAAGACCGAGGTGGAACAGGGCGTGCAGCGCGTGAAAGACGTGATGGGCCGCGAAGACCTGGAAGCCATCAAACGTGAAACCGAAGCCCTGGGGCAGATCATCCAGAGCCTGGGCGCCAGCTTCTACCAGCAGCCCGGCGCGGCCGGCCCCGAGCAGACGCCCCCCAACGGCGGCCCGGGCGGATCGCCCGATAACGGCCCCGAAGATGTTGTTGACGGAGAATTTAAGTCAGCCTGATGGCACAACGCGACTACTACGAAGTACTGGGAATTGCCAAGAACGCGACGCAGGATGAGATCCGCTCCGCGTTCCGCAAGCTCGCGCGCCAGTACCACCCGGATGTAAATAAAGAACCCGACGCCGAGGAGCGCTTCAAGGAAATCAACGAAGCCTACGCCGTCCTGTCGGATGAAGACAAGCGCGCCGCCTATGACCGCTACGGTCACGCGGGTGTGAGCGGTATGGGCGGCGCGCCCGACTTCACCAACATCGACCTGACGGACATCTTCGGCGAGTTCTTCGGGTTTGGCGGCGCATCTTCGCGCCGGCAGCGCAACGCGCCCCGCCGCGGCGCCGACCTCTCCTACACGGTGCAGATCAGCTTCGAAGAAGCCGTTTTCGGCGCCGAAAAAGAGGTCGAAATCACCCGCGACGAGCTGTGCTCCACCTGCCGCGGCAGCAAAAGCGAGCCCGGCACCAGCCCCACGCGCTGCAACCAGTGTGGCGGGCGCGGCGAAGTGCGCCAGGTGCACCAGACCATTCTGGGGCAGATGGTGCAGGTGGTCACTTGCCCGGCCTGCGGCGGCTCGGGCGAAATCATCACCACCCCATGCCACACCTGCCGCGGGCGCGGCTACGAGCGCAAGAACCTGCGCAAGAGCGTCAAAATCCCCGGCGGCGTGGATACCGGCACGCAGATCCGCCTGGCGGGCGAAGGCCAGCCGGGTGTCAACGGCGGGCCCAACGGCAACCTGTATTTGGAAGTGCAGGTGCGCCAGCACCGCTTTTTCCGCCGCAAAGGCGACGACATCCTGCTCGACCTGAGCATCAACGTGGCGCAGGCCGCGTTGGGCGCGGAGATCGAAGTGCCCACCGTCGACGGGCCCACCAAGCTGGCCATCCCGGCCGGCACGCAGCCCGGAAAGATCTTCACCCTGCGGGGCAAGGGCGCGCAACACCTGCGCAGCCCGGGCCGCGGCGACCAGATGGTGGTGGTTTCGGTTGAAGTCCCCACCCGGCTGAACAGCGAGCAGCAGGAATTGTTTATGCAGCTCGCCAAGACGCTCGGCAGCGAAGTTCGCCCGCAGGAGCGCAGTTTCCTCGACAAACTCAAGGAGGTCCTGGGTGGCTGATCCGCGCTGGCTGGAAGTATCGATGACCGTGGACGGCGAACTGGCCGAAGCGGTGTCGGATGTGCTCGGGCGTTTTGTGTCGAACGGTGTGGTGGTCGAAAGCGCGGTGCGCTATAACGACGCCGAAGACGAGGGCACGCCTTACGGCCCGGTGCGCATTTACGGCTACATGGCCATCGATGAGCACATCGAAGAAACGCGCCAGCGCCTGCTGGAATCGCTCTACTACCTGGGACGCATCCGCGCGCTGCCCGAACCCGAGTTCCGCGCCATCGAAGACGAAGACTGGATGGCCTCGTGGAAGCAGCATTACAAGCCCATCGCCATCGGCCAGCGGCTGATCGTCGTGCCGGTGTGGATCGAGCTGCAAGATAACACGCGCATCCCCGTGCGCATTGACCCCAGCATGGCGTTTGGCACCGGCACCCACCCCACCACGCAATTGTGCCTGGAACTGGTGGAAAAGTACGTCCTGCCCGGCCAGCCGGTGATCGACGTGG
>CALDSL010000310.1 GCA_937920255.1 uncultured Anaerolineaceae bacterium
GGTCGGTGCCGGTGATCACCACGGGCTCCAGCTCGGCGCGCGCGGCGTACAGCGCCGCCGAAAAGCCGGCCGGGCCGGAACCGATGATCAACACCTTGGTGTGCTTTGACTGCGGTTGAGATCCCGCCGAAAGAATGCTACCGAAATTAAAATCCATTCTCTACGCTCCTCTAGTTCGTTGTGCAAAGCGCTCACAATCAACTGCCCGTATTGTACCCTTAACGCGCGGCCTGGTCCGTGATCTCCAGCGCCTTATCCATCACCGAAAAGCCTTCCATCAACTGCTCGGGCGTGGTGATCAGCGGGGGAATGACCAGCACGGTGTGCCAGTGGGTGTACAGGAACACGCCGTGATCGCTCATATATTTGGCGAACGCGGCCATTTCGGGGCTGGAACCGTTGAATGGCGCCAGCGGCACGCGCGTCTTGCGGTCGCGCACCAGCTCAACGATGCCAAACATGCCGATCGAGCGCACCTCGCCCACAGAAGGGTGGCGCTCCACCAGTTCGGCCAGCATTTCGGCCATCACCTTGCCGGTTTCAGCGGCTTTTTCCACCAGCCGGTCTTCCTGCATCACCTTGATGGTGGCAATCGCCGCCGCCAGCGAGATAGGATGCCCGTTGTAGGTCAGCCCGCCAATGTAGGGACGATCATTGAACGCCGCGGCGATTTCGCCGCGGATGGCCACAGCGCCCAGCGGCGCGTAGCCCGAGGTGAGGCCCTTGGCCATGGTCATCAGGTCGGGCTGCACACCCCAGTGATTCACCGCGAACCATTTGCCGGTGCGCCCAAACCCGCTCATCACCTCGTCGCAGATCATCAGAATGTTATAGCGGTCGCACAGCGCGCGTACGCCCTGCAGGTAGCCGTCCGGCGGCACAATCACCCCGTTGGTCCCGGTCACGCTTTCCATCATCACCGCGGCGATGGTTTCCGGCCCTTCATACTGGATGATCTCTTCGAGGTGGTTGAGATAATCGCGCGTGAATTCGGCTTCGGAGATATCGGGGTTGGCGCGGTGGAAGGTCGAGCGGTAGCGGTACGGATCGAGGAAGTGCACCACGCCCGGCATCACGCCCGGCTCCCAGGCCACGCGGCGCGGGTCGCCGGTGGCGGCCATCGCGCCCGCCGTCGCGCCGTGATACGAGCGGTAGCGGGTGAGGATTTTGTGCCGGCCGGTGTAGGCGCGCGCAATTTTGATCGCGTTTTCGTTGGCGTCGGCGCCGCCCAGGGTGTAGAAGAAGTGATCCAGCCCGGCGGGGACGATTTCCTTCAGCTTCTGCCCCAGTTCGGCGCGCGGGCGGCTGGCCATCCCCGGCCCGGCGAAGGTCAACTCGCGCGCCTGCTGCGCGATGGCCTCGATCACGCGCTCGTCGCCGTGACCAATATTGACGCACATCACCATCGAGTTGAAGTCCAGGTAGCGCTTGCCGTTCACGTCCCAAAAATAGACGCCTTTGGCGCTCTTAATCGGGATCGGCTTCACTTTTGACTGCGCCGACCAGGTCCAAAAGTTGGTTTCCATCGAAAGCGGAAGGATCTCCGCGTCAGATATGCCTGCCATACGCTCCTCGTGATACCGTTCTATGATGTTTGTCCGACATGGGGAATCCTATCATACTTTGGGCCGGCTTGAGAAGCTATACCGCGCACAATGTAGAAGCGATGCCCACCACCATGACCGTGGACTGTTTCCTCTGCTCAAAAATTTTCCATGCCATCCCCGGGTGAAGCATTCGGAAACGGTCGACTCTTAATACGCATTGGCCCGACCGAATGCTTCACCCCTACAGATGCGTCTCCTGGTCGGATTGGTTTATGTACCCCACAAATTACGAGGTGCTTGTTATAATCTTTTGACGATGCTGGATGACAACGACCGCCCCGTTGGACCGATCGACTGCTCCGGGCCGCTGCCCGCTGAGGCGCTGCACGGGTTGGCGTTGTTCAACGCGGGCGAGTATTTCGAGGCGCATGAAGCGCTTGAGAATGCCTGGCGAGCCGAGACCGGCCCGGTGCGCGAGCTGTACCGCGGCATCCTGCAGGTGGGCGTGGCGTATTACCACATGCTCAACGGGAACTACACCGGGGCAGTGAAGATGTTCCAACGCTGCAAACCCTGGCTGGAGCCGTTCCCCGACGGTTGCAAAGGCATCGAACTCGACCGATTCCGCGAGGATTTCCTGCGCGTGGAAGCCGAGCTGCTGCGGCTCGGCCCCGAGCGGCTGCACCTGTTCAACCGGCGGTTGCTGCGGCGAATCCACTACCGGGTTGATAAGAGCGGGGAAGAAAAGTATCACGAATAAGACGAATACATCCGAATGGAACGAATTGGTTTATTCAAGACACCGAACAAATTTATGAAAGGATCAGCTTCCATTCATCCGAAAGAAAGTCTGCGTAGGGGCGGACCTGTGTGTCCGCCCGCCAGAGCGATTCACTTGACCAGTCTCAATAGGCACATATTCTTTTCTGCGTTCGCTTATGTGCCGGACATGTAATGGGTCGATTGTAGCCGCAGC
>CALDSL010000311.1 GCA_937920255.1 uncultured Anaerolineaceae bacterium
CAGCCCTTCCTGCTCAACGCGTGGACCAAAGTGCCGGCGCAGTGGTTCAGCATCGAAGAACGCGCCACCGCGGTGGGCATGGTGACGCTCTCCAACCTGGTCGGCACCGCGCTGGGCATGGTGCTCACCCCAGCGCTGATCGAAAGCATGAGCATTCCCAACGTGCAGCTGCTGTACGGCGCCATCGCCGCGCTTTCGGCGCTGCTGTTCCTGGTCTTCGCCCGCGAAAAGCCGGCCACGCCGCCCTGCCCGCAAGGCCAGGAAGTGCGTGCGCTGATGCTCGACGGGCTCAAGCACGCCCTCAAAGTGCGCGATTTCTGGCTGTACCTGGTGGTATCCTTCATCGGCATGGGCATCTTTAACGGCGTCACCACCTGGGTCGAAAACATCGTCCGCCCGCGTGGCTTTACCCCCGCCGACGCCGGCACGCTCGGCGCGCTGATGCTGGTAGGCGGCGTGGTTGGCGCGGTGCTCATCCCGCCCATCTCCGACCGCATGCACCGCCGCAAGCGGTTCATCCTGCTGGGCTTTGTGCTGGCCGTTCCCGGTCTGTTGGGGCTGACCTATGCCACCAGCGCCTGGCTGCTGTTCGCTTCGGCGTTCGCGCTGGGCTTTTTCCTGGTCAGCGCCTCGCCGATTGGCATGCAGTATGCCGCCGAAATCACTCACCCCACCCCCGAGGGCACCTCCAACGGGCTGATCCAGTTGTTCGGGCAGGCCTCGGTGGTGTTCGTATACATCATGGAGGCGCTCAAGACGCCCGATGGCGCCTTTAGCCCGGCGCTGCTGCTGGCCGCTGGCCTGCTGGCGCTCAGCACCCTCCTGATCATCCAGATGAAAGACCCCAAACCGGTTCCCGTCGCGCCCCCTGCACCAGTGAAAGCGCCTGTTGCATAAGCCGTTCGCGCCTCGCTGGTACAGCCTTGTGGGCATAGCCCTCCGTAAGGACATCGGGACGATGCGTGGGCACAGCCCTGCCGGCGTAGGGGCGGACCTGTGTGTCCGCCCGCCAGAACCACCACCATAAAGAGCCTCGGTAGGAATAGAATCCCGAATTTCGCTCGAAACTTTTTGCCTATACAGGATTCTATTGACCATTGCCGCGGCGGGCGGACGCACAGGTCCGCCCCTACGAAATACCGAACGATCAAACAAGTTCCCGCATCAAAAAGGCCGGCGAGATCGCCGGCCTTTTTGATGATTTGGTTACGTGGTTACTGGCGCGCCTGCATCCCGCTCAACGCCTGGAGGAAGGCCTGCACCACCACCTGGGTCGACTGCTCGCGGTGCGCCGAGTTGCCCATCCCGCTGCCGGCGGCGACCGCCTGCATCAGGGCCTGCATGCCGCCCTGGCCGGTCTGTTTGGCCTGCATATAGGCCAGTCCGGCTGCCAGCAAGTTCTGCAGCCCCAGCCCGCCCTGAGCGCCTTGCCCGCTCTGCGTAGAGCCTCCCTGGCCGGTCAACCCGCCCAATAAAGCACCGAGCAGGTCGCCGCCTCCGCCAGAAGACGGCGAAGGCTGCGTGGTACCGCCGCTCAGCCCGCCGAGCAGCGCGCCCAGCAGGTCACCCCCATCGGGCGCTTGCTGCTGCGGTTGGGCAGGCGCGCCACCCAGCAGCGCGGCGAGCATATCGTCATTCGGCACCTGCTGCGACTGCGGACGCGGACGCGGCTGCGACTGCGACTGCGGCGCCTGTCCAGCGCCGATCAGCGTGGTCAGCAAATCCAACGCGCCTTTTTCGTCCACGCGCTTGCCCTTGAACTGGGTCGCGGCCTGCGCCAGGTTCTCGGCGTAGATCTTGCTGGAACTGCTGTTGGCGTTGCGCGCAAGCTGTTTGGCCGCGTAGCCCAGGGCAGCGCTGTCGGAACTGCCGCGCTTCCTTTCCAGCGCCGTGGTGATGGTCTGGAACGTCTGCACCATGTTGTCGCCGTGGTCGTGGTTATATTCGTCCAGCCGGTCCAGGCTCTGCTGGTTTTCGGCCAGCGCCTGGGTCACCGTCCCGAACAAATCGACCAGATCTACTCTTTGTTTGGTTGGCATCCAGTGCTCGCTCTCTATTTCTTGTCCTTCAGTTCTTCGGGCAGGGGCGGGATTTCAATTTCCAGGCCTTCGCGGATGGCGTTCGGGTGGTCGCCAATAATATCCTTGTTGTGTTCGTAGATCAGCCGCCAGTAGGGTTCCTTGATCGAACCGTAATGCTTGAACGCCAGGCTGGCGTAGGTATCTTCGGGTCCCCACACGTGCTTGACCACCTGGGCGGCCTGCTTGCGCGCCTCGGCGGCCTCGGCGTACTTGCGCGCCATTTCCTGGGCGGCTTTTTGTTCCTCGGCCTTCTTCTCGGCGGCGGCTTTTTCGGCGGCGGCCTTGCGTTCGGCTTCGAACTTCGCGGCGGCGGCCTTGGCGTCCGCGGCCTTCTTGGCGGCCATCTCTTCGGCCTGGGCCTTTTGTTCCGCGGCCTTGGCGGCGGCTTCGGCCTTCAAGCGCGCGGCTTCCGCGGCGGCTTTTTCTTCGGCTTCCTTGCGGGCAGCCTCGGCGGCGGCTTTCTCATCACGGTTGGTCAGCGCGTCGATCGCTGCGTCCAGTAAACCTTTTCGCTTCTTCGGTTGTTCAGCCATTCTTCATTCCCTCCAGATCTTTCATTGGTGAATAAAATGTGCCGGACCAGATTTCAAAATCATCTCGTCCAGGTGAATGCCGCGGACGTACGCAATAACCGTTCTCGCGACAGGGAAATACGTACGGCGCAGCCCGGCAGGTGGAGCCATCCCACCGGCCTGCGCCGCGCAATGATAGGTTAGAATCCTTCGAACAGATTACCGGCGGCCAGAATGACAAAACCGATCACGACCAGCCAAAAAGCAAATCCGCTGAGAACCGGAATGGTTACCAACTGGGCAATAATACCCAGCAGGGCGACGATCACGGAAATGATAAACGTGACATTGGTAGGTTTACTGAGATTCATATTTTGCCTCCGAATTCATTTTTGGGAACCTGTCCGGCTCCGCGGCACGCGCCGCAAAGGACAGAATTCCACTTGTCCCACCTCGATCATTCATGATGCTCGCTGCAATTCGGGGCTGCGATGTGCTCTGCAGTGTTGGGTTGAATAGAAATATAGAAACCAGTAAAAATTATCGCAACACGTTACCATTATAGCCCGGATCAAAAAATCAACGGCGACAAACCGGCGCGGAGTCCGCGCTGCCGCTGCTACGCAATGTGCGGGTAGAAGAGCCGCGCGCCGGGCACGTCCATCCGCGCCTGTACCAGCCCCCAACGGGCGAAGTTCGCCACAGCCAGGGTGCGCATATCCTCCCCGCCAAAGGCCACGTTGACCGGCGTGGCCAGGACGTTGTGCTCCCAATCCTCCGCCAGCACGTCCAGCTCGCCCTCGGCCGTCAGGCGGTAGATCACATTGGGCGCCATGCAGCCGATGTACAGGCTGCCGGCCATATCGAATGCCAGCCCATCGGGGATGGCGCGGTTGTTCCCGGCGAAACGCGTAACTTCTTCCGGCCGTCCCGGCGCACCGCCGGGATCTTCCGGCAGCGCCGCGCGCATCACCTGGCGGGCATCGGTCAGCACCGCGTACAGGAACTGCCCCCGCGGGTCAATCGCCAGACCGTTGGGGTTATCGGCTAAATCAATATCGACCAGTTCGGTGGCGCCGCCGGGGGCCACGCGGAACAGCCGCCCATTGCGCCGGCCGCGCTCGCCCGAATCGGTCACCCACAGGTTGCCGTAGCGGTCGAACACCAGGCCGTTGGGCGCGTTCATCGGCGCTTCCGCCGTGCCCATGCTGTAGGCTTCCACCTCGCCCAGCGGAGTGATGCGCATCACCGCGTGGTTGCCCACATCGCAGGCGTAGACGTTACTGCGCCCATCCAGGCATACACCCAGGATAAACCCGCCTGTGCTGGCCAGTATGGTCTTGCTCCCGTCCACGCCAATGCGGTAAATCTGGCCCGCCTCGCCGCCGGCGTAAAAGTACCCGTCCGGCCCCCAGGCCACGCACTCGGGATGATCCAACCCTCCAACCAGTTCTGAAAAGCGGTCCAAACCAACCAGCATTACCCCTCCCAAAGATCGCGTGTGGAATTCCCCCCACAAACTCTACCACGTTCGGACTCTCAACCCAATGGGGAATGTTCCTATGGTCGGAGTGTTAATGTCATAACGCGCGAAGCGGTCTCCCATTGGGGCAATGGGAGACCGCTTCGCGCGTTATGACAGAAAAATTAATGCCTTCCCCCGCGCACCAACTCCATGATTTCATCCCGGCCGGTGTAGATGCGCACCAGCTTGCCGTCCTGCATCTGCAGCACGCGGTCGACGAACTCGCACATGCGCAGGTCGTGCGTCACCATGATCCCGGCGCGGTTCTGCTCGTGAATCAGCCCGGCGAAGGTTTCCACCACCTGGTAGGCGCGCTCGGTGTCCAGGCTGGCGGTCGGCTCGTCGGCCAGCACCAGGCTGGGGTTGTGGATCAGCGCGCGGGCGATGGCCACGCGCTGCTGCTGACCGCCGGACATCTGCCCCGGCAGGTTGTGCATGCGTTCGGCCAGGCCCAGGCGGGCCAGCAGCTCGCGCGCGCGCACCTTGCCGGCTTTGTCCAACCGCTTGTTCAGCCGCAGCATCAGTTCCACGTTTTCCACCGCGCTCAGGTACGGCACCAGATTGTTGGCCTGGAAGGTAAACCCGATCTTCTCACGGCGCATGGCCACGCGCTGCACGTCACTCATCGCCGCCAGGTCCTGCCCATCCAGCAGCACCTGCCCGGAAGTGGGCTGGAGCAGCGCCGCTAAAATCGACAGCATGGTGGTCTTGCCCGAGCCACTCGGCCCCACCAGCGCCACGAATTCGCCCGCCGCCACTTGCAGCGACACATCGTCCACCGCCTGGATCGTACCCGAGTCAGACTTGTAGGTTTTGACCACCGCGCGCGTCTCCAGCGCGTTTTTCTGCGCGCTGGCAGGGGTGGTTTTGTTTTCAGGCATTTCTGCAACTGCGTCCATCATTTGTGTAGGCATCATAGCGGCACCCATTAAGAAGATAATCCCAGCGCTTTGAGCGGCTCGATACGCACCGCGTAGCGGATGGAGACCAGCCCACCCAGCGGCCCGATCAGCAGCAGCGCCACCAGCGCGATGGCCGAGGTTGTGCCGTTGAAAACAATCGGCACGGTGGGCGGGAACGTGAGAGAGAAAATGAAGGCCAGCAGGCCGCCGATGGCCACCCCAATTACCGTGATCATCACGATCTGGAGGATAGCCGACATGGCCACCACCGGGTTGGAGGTGCCAATGGCTTTCAGCACGCCGATCTGGGCCACTTTTTGCAGGATCTGGATCTGGAAGAACCCGCCGATGACCAGAATGCCGATAAACAGGGTGAAACCGCCCTGTGTGTTGAGCGTGCTCTGCTGCGCGGAATAGCCCGGCAGCGCCTGGATCGTTTCGTTGATGGTGGCCGCTTCCACATTGGTCACCTGACCGGTTATGCGCTGCGCCACCGTCTCAATCTGCTGCGGGTCGCTCAGTTTGACCAGGATCACGTTGGCCACCGGGTTCGAGCCGCTCAATTCGGCCTCCGACTTGGGCCGCACCTCATCCCAGGTGTTGAATGGCACGAAGATCGACGGTTGCAGCGAGTACTGCTGCCCGTCGGTGATGCCCACGATGCGCAGATCATAAAACTCGTCTTCGGTGCCCTGGGTCACGCGCAGGGTGATGATGTCGTCCAGTTTCAACTCGCTTCGCAGGGCGGTGTTGCGGTCGATGATCGCCTCTTCGGCGCTGCGCGACCCAAGCTGGCGGCCTTCCAGCACGTCCGGTTCGCCCACGCGCCCCGGCTCCACGCCCAGCACGGCTACTTTCAGCGGCTCGATCCCTTCGGGCAGCACCAGCGCGGCATTGGCCGTGCCCAGCATGCCCGCGTCGGCCACGCCCTCCACCCTGCGGATCGCGTTCAGGCGGTTGCGCCCCAACCGGCTGGCCTGGATCAGATAATCCGACTTGGCCTGGAACACGATCAGTTCCGCGTCCAGCTTGGAGATATATTCGCGGTTGCCGTTGCCCAGCCCCTCGCCCAGCGCCGCGATGAACAGCACCAGCAGCGTGATCAGGGCAATGACGAGGCTCACCAGCAGGAACCGCCCGCGGTTGCGCCAAATTTCTTTGATTGCCAGGTAACTGGCGACGGAAAATGCTTGTATCATAGCTATCGATCTCCCTATCATCAGGGGTTGAACTGCACCGAGGCGGTCATGCCCCAGCGCAAGGCAGGATCAGACTCTTCCAGAACCACCGTCACGGCGTAAGTGATATCGCCCTGGTTTTCTTCAAACCGCGCGCCAATGCGCGCCACATCGCCCGCCAGAACCAGACCGGGCACGGCTTCCAGGCGCACTTCCACCGGCTGCCCCACCTCCACCGCGACCACGCCATTCTCGGTCAGGTTGGTGGTGACCACCACCCATTGCGAAACATCCGCCAGCGTGATCACCGGCTCGCCGGGCGTCACGCGCTGCCCGGGCTGCAGTTCCAGGTCGATCACCGTGCCGTCCATGCTGGCTTTCAATTCCAGCGCGGCAAGGGCAGCCTCGGCGCTGGCAATGGAAGCATTGGCCGTCGCCAGCCGCGCCTGGGCCGCCGCGTAGGCGTCGGGGTCGATGCCCTCGTTATCGCTCAAACGCTCCATCACTTCTTCCGCCAGGCGCAGGTTGGCCTCGGCTGCCGAAAACACGGCCGTGTTCAGGTCGGTGCGCTCATCGTCGAGCGCCTTGGCGGCTTCTACGCGCGCCACAATCGCCTGCTGCACCGCCAGGCGCTGCCGCGCCAGCGCGGTCTCGGCGCCGCGTTCCATTTCATCCATCGCCTGCTGCGCCGCCAGCGCTTCCTGTTGTGCGCCTGCCAGCGCCAGTTCGTACGCCTGCGAGTCGCTCAGGCGCGCCAGCGCCTGCCCGGCCGTCACACTATCACCGTCCTGCACCAGCACCTCGGCCACCTGGCCGGCGGCGGCGAAGGACTGCTCCTGGTAACGCGCAGGCTCAACCCGGCCTTCGGCCGCCACGGCATCCGGTTCGCTCACCACAGGCTGCGAGGTCGGCTGAGGGGTTTGGCTGCCGCAGCCGGCCAGCGCCAGCGCGGCAAAGATCAGCAGCAGAAAAGAGATTGTCTTCATACCAATAACTCCGTGGTTCAATCGACGCCGGGGCCGACGGGGCCTTCAAACGGCAGATCCCAGCGCGTGGAAAGCACCCCGTTCAACAGTAAATCCAGCGGTGGGTGATCGGCGATATGGTCATAGTAGTACGGCAGCACAATTCTGCCGCCCTGGCTGATGATAAAGGTGCCCGACATCTGCATCGCGTCCTGTCCGGCGGGCGGGGGTTCGACCGCGTAGCCCTTCTTGCGCGAGCGCGACACGGCCGACCACACCTTGGGGTTCAGAAAGGTTTGGAACAGATTGGCGCGCTCCAGGCCGTAGGCTTCGTAGGCTTTGCGCTGCGGGTCCGAGAGGCACAGCAGCCCGGGAGCATACTGGCTGGAAAATTCCGCCGTGGCTTCCGGCGTCCCTTGCATGACAACCGCCAGCCCCAGCCCGGCCTTCTCGATCTTCTCACGGCCGTGCACCAGCTCCTCCAGCATCTCCTTGCACTGAGTGCAGCCGAAATGCCGGGTGAAGGCCAGCAGCAGTGGCCGGTCGGCCCACAGGCTGGAAAGCTGCACCGGCTCGCCGGCCGTGTTCAGCAGGGTCAAATCCGGCGCGCTGCGGTTAAAGTTGATTTGTCGGTTCCTGGCCATGGGTCTCCTGTCATCTATTCCCGTCGTGATTGATTTTATTTTAAACCCGATTCCAGAATACATAAAATGTTTGTACAGTGTTTGTATAAATGAGCTTTCTCTACATTGAAATCGACGAATCCTTCTGGTCTGATCATAGTATATGTAATATATACTTTTCTTAAGAATGCACATTTCAATTATATGTGTCGTGGGTACATAGAGGTCTGCGACAAACATTATGCAATAATTATATTTAACTTGTACAAAACCAAATACTGGCGCATAATGAATGCAGCGAAATGCGCGGACGGCATGTTACCGCCAACGCTCCGCCCCGCGATAAGAATGAAATGAAAGGAATGCAACATTGAAGTACCAGCACCACTTTACCGTAAACGCGCCCATCCAGCGCGTGGCCGATTTTCACAGCCGCGCCAGCAGCATGGCGGCCATCACGCCGCCGCCCTTCGTGGTGCGCATGCGTAACACCCCCGCGGTGCTGGAGGAAGGCGACCGGATGGACTTTACCATGTGGATCGGCCCTCTGCCCGTGCGCTGGGTGGCGCAGATTGAAAATGTTACCCCCGCCGGGTTCCAAGACCGCCAGCTCAGCGGCCCGTTCGCGCACTGGGTGCACCGCCATATGTTCACTGCCCGCGACGCCAACGCCACAATCGTGACCGACGAAATCGACCTGCGGTTGCGGCCGCACCTGCTGTGGGGGCCGGTCGGCCTGGGCATGCGCCTGGGGCTGCCCCTGTTATTCGCCTTCCGCGCCTGGAAGACCCGGAGGCTGCTGCGATGACCCGCGTGGTTGTCATCGGCGCGGGCGTGGGTGGGCTGACCGCCGCGGCTGTGCTGGCGCGCGCCGGGCTGGACGTGACGATATTGGAAGCTCAGGTATACCCGGGCGGCACCGCCAGCACCTATTACCACCAGGGCTACCGCTTTGACACCGGCGCCACCCTGTCGGCCGGCTTCACCCCCGGCGGGCCAATGGACCTGGTTTCGCGCGCGGCCGGCATCGATTCCTGGCCGGCGCGTCCCACCGATATTGCCATGATGGTCACACTGCCCGGCGGCGAGCGCATCACCCGCTACGCCGGCGAGCAGCGCTGGGACGAGCAGCGCCGCGTGTTTGGCGCGCGCGCCAACGAATTTTTCGCCTGGCAGGAGCGCACCGCCGATGCGCTGTGGGACCTGGCGCTGCGCCTGCCGCCCTGGCCGCCGCAGACCGCCGCCGACATCCGCGACACGCTGGCCGTGGGGCTGCGCTGGCTGCCCGGCCGCAGCCCATCGCTGGCGCTGGACGCGTTCCGCCCGCTGGCCGCGCGCCTGCGAGATGCTCCCGAAAACCTTCGCCTGTTTGTCGACGCGCAGTTATTGATCTCGGCCCAGGCGCTCAGTGACGAAGCCAACGCCCTCTACGCCGCCGCCGCGCTTGACCTGCCCCGCCGCGGAGTGGCGCACCTGGTGGGCGGCATGGGCGCAATCGCTGAAACCCTGGCCGCCGCGGTGCGCGCGCACGGCGGGCGCGTGCTCTACCGCCAGGAGGCGGTGCGTATTCACCGCCAGAACGGCCTCCCCAGCGCGGTGGAGACCAAACGCGGTGAAACCTTCCCCGCCGATCTGGTGATCGCCAACCTGACGCCCTGGGACGCCGCCAGCCTGCTGGATGGGCCTTCTTCCCTCCCGCGCCGCCTGCCCGCCGAGCCGGACGGCTGGGGCGCGTTCATGCTGTACGTCGGCCTGGACGGCTCCATTCTCCCCGAAGACTTCCCTCTGCACCACCAGGTGGTGGCGCGCCGCCCGCTGGGCGCGGGCAACAGCGTGTTCGCCTCACTCAACCCGGTCTGGGATACCTCACGCGCGCCCGCCGGCCAGCGCGCGCTCACGCTCAGCACCCACACTGACCTGGCCAGCTGGTGGCGGCTGTACCAAACCGACCGCGCCGCCTACGCCGCGCGCAAAGACGAATGGATCGGGAAGGTCCTGGCGACCGCCGAAACCGCTCTGCCCGGGCTGCGCTCCGCGGCGCGGCTGGTGCTGTCCGGCACGCCGGTCACATTCCAGCGTTTCACCCGTCGCAAGCTGGGTTGGGTGGGCGGCTTCCCGCAGACCAGCCTGCTGAGCGGCCTCGGCCCCCGGCTGGCTCCCAACCTCCTCCTGGTCGGCGATTCGATCTTCCCCGGCCAATCCACCGCTGCCGTTGCGTTGGGCGGCCTGCGCGTAGCGCGCGCCGCGCTCCGCCAGATCCAACCCCGGCATACCTTCTTTACCCCGCCTGCCAAGAACCGAAAGGAAACCTATGAACCGCTTTGAATCCCTCAATAACCAGAGTTACCTGAACCTGGAAACCTTCCGCAAGACCGGCGCGGGGGTCAAAACCCCGGTGT
>CALDSL010000312.1 GCA_937920255.1 uncultured Anaerolineaceae bacterium
TGCCCAGGCTGGGGTTGGCCGCCACGGCCAGCCACTGCGGGGTGGGGGCGGTCAGTTTGAATTTGACCGTCAGGGGGTCGATCACTTCCACGCTTTCCAGCATTTCAATATTGGTGGAAGCGGCGGCCTTCATATTGAAGACGCGCATGTATGTAAAGCGCACATCCTCGGCAGTCACCTCGTTACCGGAGGCAAACTTGACCCCAGGGCGCAGCTTGAAGGTGAACTCGGTCAGTTCGTCATTGAACTCCCACGATTCGGCCAACTTGGGTTCAATCTTGCCCAGGTTTTCAGCTTTGATCACCACCAACTGGTCATAGGTGCTGTTATGGACGAACAGGTTGGTGGTTTCGCCCGCGATGGCCGGGTCGAAGGTAACCGCGTCATCCATATTCATCGCCATTACCAGCGTGGTTGGCTCGGCGGCGGCAGGCGCCTCGGCAGGAGCTTCGGCAGGTGGGGCTTCGGCGGCCGGGGCTTCGGCGGCAGGCGCCTCCGCGGCAGGTGCTTCCGCGGCGGGAGCGGCAGGGGCTGCCGGCGTACAGGCGCCCAGGCCACTGATCAGCACGGCGAGCAGAATGACGAGCATCAAGCGGTAGACTTTCATGAAATCCTCCTTAAGGGGTGAAACAGGTGAACACTCCACACACAGCAGGACAAATACGAAAGTGCCTACGACAAGCTACGTTTTTATTGTGTAAAGGAAAGGAAAAGGTTGTTTACCAGAGATAGAAAATCTCGGTGCAGGGGGTCGAATGCGAAGCATGCAAAAAGTCTATTCCATCGCCTCCTTCAGGATCGCCAATAGTGGATATCCTATATATCGTATATGTTAAGTGTTTTTGCATAATAAGTCAATAAAGAAATGGACATCAATTCACCGCGTTAAACTTGTACAATTATGAAAAATAGATCAAAAAAGTGAATATAATAGGGCATAACAAAGTGATCTCTGTATCATAAGTCACGGAGGCAGATGAATGGATACGACAACTAGAGAAGCAGGCGTGGTGGATGTAGGTTATCGCTTGCGGGTATTGCGAGAGGAACGCAATGTATCCATGCGTTCTCTCGCTCGTCGCAGCGGGTTGTCCGCGAATGCACTCAGCATGATTGAACGCGGTCTCACATCGCCGTCAGTGTCGACCCTCACCAAGCTGGCCAATGCGCTCGAAGTTCCGATCATGGCATTTTTCCGCCAGGAACCGGAACGGCAGAATGTGGTGCTTTGCAAAGCCAACGATCGCAACCGCATCGACTTCACCAATGGCTATTGGGAAGGGCTGGGTAGCGAATTTTTCAATGGACGCCTCGAGGCGTTTTTGCTGACGCTGGAGAACGGCGGTTCCAGCGGCCCGCACGGCATGATCCACACCGGATATGAGTTCATTTTCTGCCTGGAGGGCAAGATCGAATACGAGGTCGAAGGGCAGATCTACCATCTGGAAGCCGGCGACAGCCTCATCTTCCAGGCCAATTTGCTGCACCGCTGGCATAACCGTTGGGATAAACCCTCGCGTCTGGTGGTCCTGATCTCCGGCTTTGAAGATAACGAGCGCCCGCTGGAATACCACCTGGCTTCGTCGTCGCAAAGCGGTTCCAACGGCAAAGACGATGAAGACATCCAGGATGACGACGGCGACCCGAATGTTTAAAGGTTAAGCCACCGCGCGGCTGCCTGGGGCAGTTCCGCCATCGTGCCGATTTTGACATTACAGGTAGGCAGCGAATCCATAAACAGTTTACCGTAGCGCTTGGTAAGAATGCGCCGGTCGAGAATCGCCACCACGCCGCGGTCCGACTGCGTGCGGATCAGGCGGCCAAAACCCTGCCGGAAGCGTAAGATCGCTTCTGGCAGGTTGTATTCATTAAAGGGATCGTCAAACGTTTCCGAGCGCGCTGCCACAATCGGATCGGTGGGCACGTCGAACGGCAGCTTGGTGATCACCAGTACCGACAGGGCCTGCCCGGGGATGTCCACGCCTTCCCAGAAGGCGCGCGTGCCCAGCAGCACGGCTTTATCGCTTTCCCGGAAGGTTTCCAGCAGCGTATTGGGTGACGCGCCTTCGCCCTGCTCGTACACCAGCACGCCCGCTTCGGAAAGCGGCCCGCTGATGTTCTGCGAAGTGCGCTTCAACTGGGCGTAGTTGGTGAACAGCACCAGCATGCGCCCGCCCGTTGCCTTTGCCAGCCGCACAATGGACTGCTCCATCGAACGCTGGTAGTTGCTGGTGTCCGACGGCTCGGGGATATCCTTGACCATGTACAGCATCGCGGCCGTCTCATAGTCGAACGGGGAGCCCACCGTCATTTCGTCGGCTTCGTCGGCGTTCAGGCGGTTGCGCAGGTAGTCGAACTCGTCATTGGTGGTCAGCGTGGCCGAGGTCAGGATCACGCTGGCTTTTTCGTGCCACAGGTACTTTTCCATCAACGGGCCGGTGTGCAGCGGCGCCACCTGCAGTACCAGGTTGTTGCCGTTGGGCTGCTGTTCCACCCAGTAGATCATGTTTGGATCGGGGTTGCTCACCAGCCGCGCCAGGTGGGCGTCGGCTTCCAGCAGCCGGCGGTAGACGTTGGCCAGGTTGCCCTGACTGTCCTGCAAACTCTCATCCAGCTCGCTGACTTCGCCTACCTCCTGGTAGAACTGCGCCAGCAGGTTCATCAACAGCACCAGGGTTTCCCGCACCTGATCCCAGGCGATTTCCACGCTGCCCCAGACCGGCTGGGTGCGCGTGGCTGCCACAATCCGCTCCTGCTGCGCGTAGGTGCCCATCGGGCGGCCTTCTCGCTGGTCGATCAGGAAATCGTTGATGCTGTCGTAGAACTGCTTGAAATAATGCTCCAGCCGGAACGACATGTCGGTGGCGCGCGCGATGGTGCTCTCCATCGCCGCCATATCCGAAGGCCGCAGCAACGATTTCAGTTCGGTCAGCATGCGCCCCAGAACGCCGCTGCTGCTGCCACCCAACTCGCGCAGCATGCGCACCAGGTCGCTTTGCGTCACCTTGAAGCCCAGCGCGCTGGTGGTGGCGGCCTCCAGGTGATGGCCCTCATCGATGATCAGGTAGTTGTATTCCGGCAAAACGCGGCTGCCGGTGGCGACATCCGAAAGCAGCAGCGCGTGGTTGACGATGATCAGGTGCGCGTTGAGCGCTGCCTGGCGCACGCGGTAGAACGGGCAGGTGCCTCCGGTGCGGCTCATGCAGGTTTCGGCTTTGCAGCCCTCGTCCTCGGCGCAGATGTGCATCCAGATGTCGCGTTCAATCGGTCCGTTGAGGTTGATCTCGCTGCGGTCGCCGCTGTCGCTCTCCTGTAGCCACACCATCACCTTGGCCAGCACGCGCATTTCCTCGGCAGTATCCGGGCCGCGCGTGCGCAGGTTTTCCAGCCGGCGCGGGCACAGGTAATTCGCCCGTCCCTTCACCACCACCGCGCGCAGGTCGAGGTCGAGCGCGGAGCACAGGTCGGGGATGTCTTTCTTGATCAACTGGTCCTGCAGGTTGATCGTGTTGGTGGAGATCACCACGCGGGTGTTGTTCTGCGCGGCAAACAGCGCGGCGGGCACCAGGTAGGCGAAGGATTTTCCCGTTCCGGTGCCGGCCTCCACCAGCAGGTGCGAGCCGGTATTAAACGCTTTGGTAATGCCGCGCAGCATTTCCACCTGTTGCGGGCGGTACTCGTAGTTGTCAAAATAACGCGAGAACAGCCCGCCGTGTTCCAGGATGGCCGAGACCTCTTCGGGGTCCAGCACCGCCGCCCCGTTTTCGGGCGGGTTGGGGTTGATCGGTTCTTCGGGCAGCCGTTCGAGGATCGGGCCGCGGGGAATGCTGCTCACCCGGCGCGGAGCAATCGGCTGGCGCGACCGCGCCGACAAAATCTGGCTGAAGATCCAGCTCGCGCCCCATTCGAACGGCTCGCTCAGCCGCAGGAACTCGGCGATCAGGTCAACCGGCAGCGTCAGCGCCTTGTCGTATAGCTGTAAAAATAGCCGGTGCGTCACGCGCGCGTCGTCCAGCGCGCGGTGGGTGGCCGGCAGCAAAATCCCCATCGCCTGTCCCAGCGCGCCCAGGTTGTAGCGGCTGGCGGTCGGCAGCAGCACCGCGGCCAGTTCGTAGGTGTCGAGCACATCGTTATAGCGCAAAATGCCCTGGCGCTGCAAAAACGCCAGGTCAAAACGCACATTGTGGCCCAGCACCGGCGCTTCGCCGACAAAGTTGACCAGATCGTGCAGCACCGACGCCAGGGTGGGGGCATTGCGCACCATCTCGTTCGAAATGCCGGTCAATTGGGTGATAAACGGTGAGATCGACCGGTGCGGGTTGATCAGCGTCGACCACTCCGCTTCCACGCGGTGACCGTTGAAGCGCACCGCGCCAATTTCGATGATCGCGTCGCTGTTGGGATCCAACCCGGTGGTTTCAATATCCAGGGCAACAATGGAAGGCATAGGCGTCATTATACCAGTGTCACGGCCCGCCGGATAACCGGGAAAGCAGCGGAATGTAAAATGGCGTGCCCACCACCGGCACCGGAGGCCGGTACGGCAGGGTCGGCGTGGGTGTGCGCGTAGGCGTCGCCGTCGCGGTGGGTGTAAACGTGGGTGTCGGCGCCGGGCCGCTGGGACAGGGATCATGCGACGGCAGGGGGCGCGGGATCCAATCCGGCACCGGCTGGTTGACGCTGCTGCGTGGCGGCAGGCTGAGCGGTACCGCAGGCCACATTGGCTTGCCGCCGTAGCTGGGCGGGTTGCCGGCAAAGCCCCACACCAGTTCCTGGTACGGGTACCACGAGCGCGGCTGCGTGCCGTTAAACGGCGGCCGGCTGGATTCAAAGCGGGTCGAATTGTTGGGGTTGTTCACCCAGCCCCAGCCATTGTAGGCCCACACCGCGAAGTACCAGTCTTCCGGCACGGACGGGTCATTGCTGCCCACGAACGGCGAGGCATTCCACTTGTTGATCAGCGAAACCACGCCCATGCCTATGTTATAGGGCGGCTCGCCGGCCACGCGCCGGCCGTGTTCGTTGTCGTACACGCTTCCGGTGATCTGCATGATGCCATAGCCGCAGTCAAAACTGATCAGCGTCTGGCCGGTGTCGCCGTAGCGGTTGACGTCAAACTGGAACCAGGCCGATTCGGTATAACCCACCGCGTACAGCACGATGCACGGCACGTACGGGCTGGTCTTCACATAGTTGGGGTAGCCTTTGTTGATCAAGGCCGGAGTGGGCGCAGCGCTGCCCAACGTCACATTCCCGGCCGAAACAAACACCGGAGATAGCTCATCCGGGTACGGCTGGCGGCCGGTTTGCGGTGGGGCATCGCAGGTCGACTGCGCCTGGCCTGGCGCGGGACGCAAGGCCAGCACCGCGCCGAGCACCAGCGTCGCCGCTACCAGCAGGGGGAGCACGCGGCGGGCGATCATTGCGCGCCTCCGTCCAGCCAGCCGAATACGCTGATCCAGTTTTCCGGGCTGGCCAGCGGCACTTTGCGCAGCGCGTCTTCGCCGCTGCGCTGTACGTACACATCCGACTGCGGACGCGGGAATGCCAGCCAGGCAAACCACTGCTCGTCCGGCGACCAGCTCTCCGGCAGCAGCGCCGCGGCGCCGCCGGCGCGGGCGGGCTGCGCCCGCACGGTTTCCGCTCCATTTGGCCCCAGCGCCATCACCTGCGCGCTGACCTGCGTGCCCTCTGCCGGCGCGCTGGCCACCCACACCCGCTCGCCGCTGGCAGACCACATGCCAGACACCGGGCTGGTGGTCATGCTGTCGTCAAACGGCTGGCTGGCGATGGCCGCCTGGGCTTGCAGGCTGTCGTCTCTACCCAGTGGGATGATCATTAACCGGTCTTCGCCGTCTACAGCCTCTTCCACCAGAATCTTGCCTGCGCTGGGCGAGAATTGCATGTCGCGCACCAACCCCGTGATCGGCAGCGGCCACTGCTCCGCGCTTTCACCGCTGGCCGGTTCGTAGGCGTAGGCTGTCCAACCGCCGTCCATGCCGATCAGCGCGGCCAGGTAGCGCCCGCCGTCCGCCGACCAGCCCAGCGGGATCACTCCGTAGGCGCTCTCATTCGCCAGCAGCAGCGCCGGCGGCGAGCCGTCCAGCGCCGAGCGGTACACTTCGGTGCGGAACGGGACTTGCTCGTCGCGCGGTTCTTCCAGCTCCACCAGCCGCGACCAGGAAACCGCGCTGCTGTCCGGCGACCACGGGCCGATCTGGCCCACGCCAGCCGCCAGCCGTTCCAACTGGCTGCCGTCGCTGGCCGCCAGCCACAGTTCGCCGCCGTCCAGCCGCGCGCTGCGCTCATCCGCGCCGGGCGGGATAATGAAGATCGCCACCCAGCGCCCGTCGGGCGAAACGCTGCCCACCGGCGGGTACCCTACGCGGTGCGAGACGTTGGCCAGCGCCCGCGGCGCGCTGAGGTCGTCAACAGGCGCGGCCCACAGCGTGCTTTCGGTGGAGGTTGGGTGGGTTTCGGCGTACAGCAGGTGCGTGCTTTTTTGCAGCGCCAGCGGACCTGCCAGCCGCGCAAGCTGGCCGGGAAGCGGGTCGGGGCGGGCATTCGCGCCGCCCGAAATCAGCAGCGCCGCCGCTGCGGCGGTCACCGCCAGCAGCAAGATCCATTTGTTGCGTTGGGAAGGCATATGGAGTACCTCTAAATGGCGAAGCTGGAAGGTAAGGGGTAAGCGAAGGCCAGCCGCGCCAACCCATGATAACATAAGAACAGGCCGTCTGCGCATTTTTCTCCTTGCGGCAGGCGTCCTGCACATCACCAGGAGAACAATCATGCATACCCTCGAAAACGACGTCTTTCAATTTACCCTGCGTCCGGATTCCGCATCCTTTGATCTGCAGCCGCGGACCTGGCCGCATCCCATGCTGCGCGGCGCGCGCCTGTCCGCGGCTTACCGAGTAGGAGGCAGCCGATTTGAAGCGTTGAACGATGGCTGGGCGCCGTACAGCCTCCAGCCCGAACGCCTGTGGGGCACCGCGCAGGGTGATTTGCATGCAATGCGCGTAGCCATTGGGCCAGACGAGCAGGGCGTATCCTTCGAAATCACCTTCGCGCTCCCGCACGAGGCCGGCCTGTTCCTGTGGAAGGTCGCGGTTCGCAACACCAGCCCGCAGCCCATTTTCCTCGATCGCGTCACTCTGCTGGAGGCCGGCGAGCGGCTGAACGGCGGGCGTGTGTGGCTGCCCTCGTCCGCGCAGGCGCAGCACGCCTGGTATTCGCACGGCTGGCAGTCGTGGAACTACACCGCCGCCTACGCCAGCGACCAAGGCTCGCGGCGCACCCGCCTGGGCCTGCTGGAAGCGCCCATGTACATCTGTGACGGCACGCCCCAGCCTTCACGCCCCGGCCATTATTCCGCCGATTTCTTCGGCGCGCTGGTCGACCGCGGCAGCCGCGCAGGTTTCCTGGCCGGCTTCCTCTCGCAGAAGCAGCACTTCGGCTCATTGGAGGCGTTTTTGGAAGACCGGCTGGCCTTGCGCATGTGGGCCAACGGCGACGGCGTGCGCGTGGAACCCGGCGGCGTGGTCGAAACCGACTGGGCCATTATTCAAGTTCTGGACCTTGAACAGCCGCAGCCGCTTGATCCATTTCTCGAAGCTGCCGCGCGGGAAAATGCCGTCAAAGTGCCGCGCGAGGTACTCCCGGGCTGGTGCTCGTGGTATTACTACTACCAGAAAGTCACCGCGGAGGCTGTGCGCCAAAATCTGGACGCCGTGCAGGCGATTGCCCCGCGCCTGCCGCTCGACCTGGTGCAGATCGACGACGGATTTGAAGCCCAGATCGGCGATTGGTTCGATTTCCACCCAAGCTTTCCGGAGGGCGTGGCCCCGCTGGCGCAGGAGATCCACGCCGCGGCCCGCACACCCGGGCTGTGGCTGGCGCCGTTTATCGTTCATCCAAAATCCAGGCTGGCCGTCCAGCACCCCGATTGGCTGCTGCGCGACCGCCGCGGCCGGCTGGTGCGTTCCGGTTTTAACTGGAACGCGATCACCAACGCGCTTGACCTCAGCGTCCCCGCCGCGCTGGAATATGCCTGCGCGGTGGTCGACCGCGCCGCGCACGATTGGGGCTACCCCTATCTGAAGCTGGATTTCCTCTACGCGGGCGGCCTGGCCGGCAGCTACCACGACCCGCATCTATCGCGCGCGCAGGTGCTGCGCCGCGGCCTGGAAGCGCTGCGCGCCGCGGCCGGCCCGGAGACGACCCTGTTGGGCTGCGGCGTACCATTGGGCACCGCGCTGGGGTTGTTTGAAGCCATGCGCATCGGCGCGGACGTAGCCGGCACGTGGCAGCCGGGTTATCTGGGCACCAGCCTGTTCTTTGGAGCTGAGCCGCACATGCCAGCCGTGCGCAATGCGCTCCAAAACACCCTCACCCGCGCGCCGATGCACGGACGCTGGTGGATTAACGACCCCGACTGCCTGCTGGTGCGCCCGGACACCGACCTGACCCTGGCCGAAGTCCAGTCCTTCGCCACCGCGATTGGCATAACCGGCGGCTCACTGCTGCTCTCCGACGACCTGCCCGCGCTTCCGCCCGAGCGGTTGCGCATTGCCGAGGCGCTGCTGCCGGTCGTTGGCCAGCGCCCGCAAGTGCTGGACCTGTTCGACCGTGAGAACCCCGCGCGGCTGCGCCTGGATCTGTGCGGCCCGTCAGGCGAATGGCATGTGCTGGCGCTGTTCAACTGGGAGGACGAACCCCGCGAGCTGCTGCTTCAAGCCGGTGAATTCCAACTGCCCGCGGTGGCGTACCGCTTACGCTCGTTCTGGGACGGCCGCGTGCTGGACCTGCCGCCGGGCGGCAGCCTCAACCTGGGGCAGGTGCCGGCGCATGGCTGCGTCCTGCTGGCCGCGCGCCCGGTGGGGACTGCGCCGCAGTATGCGGGCAGTGATTTGCATTTCTCGCAGGGCGTCGAGGTCGGCGCGTGGGATGCCAGCCCGGATGGCGTGCGCTTTGTGTTGGATCTACCCCCTGCGCGCGAAGGCTGGGCGGCGCTGTGGCTGCCCTCCACCCCCCGCCGTGTGACCGTCGACGGGGAAGAATCCATTTGGAAGAAGCAGGACGGCCTAACGCTGGTTCCGGTCAAGGGCACAAGCCAGGTGGACATCGCGTGGTAATGTGCCACACCCGCTGCGCACATGTAGGGGCGAAGCATCTGGTAAACCGCTGGCTGAGGAAAAGGCTGGATATTCCTCCAGATGCTTCGCCCACCCCCACAGCCATAAGACGCCCCATCTCGCGAGCCATGTAGGGGCGAAGCATCTGGTAGATCGCCAGCCCAGGAAAATGCTGCACCGTCTTCCAGATGCTTCGCCCACCCCCACATCACTTCATCTGACCTGGTGCCTCCAGGCCGTCCGCGGGTGAAGCATCCGGAGACCGTCGATCCTCCCCCGCAAGGCTCTCACCGGATGCTTCACCCCTACACTTCGGCTCATCATTCGAGCGGGGCTTGACTGAATCAAAATCGCGCTCCCGTGTCTTTCCCGGGAGCGCGATTGGTTATTCAACGCATTCTCTGTTATTCCTTCACCACCGGCGGCGCGGCGCGGCGGGCGCGGCGGCGACGTACGGCGCGGATGATCAGGTACAGCGGCACGCCGATGATCAGTCCGACCGGCAGCAGCCACAGCACGATCCAGATCAGCGCGTTGGCCAGGAACTTGACCGTATTGATCAGCGCCTGTACCGCGTCGCGCGCGACACCTTCCGGCTTCCACCCGCCAATCGTCAGCGGGTCGACTGCTTCCTGCGCCATGAGCTGCACATCGATGGCCGACAGGGCGGCCGATTCTTCGTAGTACTTGATCTGGCCCTTCAGCACTTCGATCTGCTCGCGGATCGCGGAAATCTGGTTGAACACGTTGAGCACGTCTTCGGTGCGGGTGGCCGAGGCTTGGATCTCGCGCAGCTGGCGTTCGGTCTCTTCGGCGTTGCGCAGCCGCGATTGCAGGTCGGTATAACTTTCGGTCACATCCTCGCCGGTACGGTTTTCAGAGCGCACGTCTTCCTCGGGGTTTTCGGTCAGCCCACGGATGGCCGAGAGCGCGTCATCGAGCCGCTCCACCGGCACGCGCACGGTGATGTTGGCCTGGGGCACTTCGATGCCGGACTCGGTGGTGGTCTTGTACAGGTTGGAACGCACGACAAAGCCACCCATTTCTTCGGCCATGCGAGTGATCTCGGACATGGCCTGCCCAGGTTCGGCCACCACGATGGTCATGTTGGCGTTTTCAATCACCAGGCGGGTGGATTCCTGCGCCCCTTTTCCCGAATTAAACATATCCGCATCCGGCGCCATGGGGGCTTCCATGGCGGGTTGCGCGGGCGCGGGCGCGCCAAAATCGCGGTTAAAACCACCTTCCGGCGCGCTCTCTTGCGCGGTCGATGCGGGCGAACATCCGGCCACAATGGCCAGCAGAAGAATAATGACAACAAGGTACAGGCTGCGCTTCATCTCGACTCCTCTTACGCGGGTACAAACGGTGTGTGGGTTCAACGCTGGCGAATGCTCTGCCAGGGACTGCGGTTGATCCGGTACTATGGATAAGACGATATTGAGGGAGAAATAGTTCCGCTTACCAGCCTTGCAGCAGCCGCATCGCGTGGCGCTCGGGCAGGCCGGCGTTGAAAATCCGGCGCTGGACCGCGCGCACGTCGTACGTCACCCGGCACGGCTGCCAAGTGCGCTGCTCGTCGTCAAAAATCGCGTAGGCCGCGCGTGGGTCGTGGTCGCGTGGCTGCCCGGTCGAGCCGGGGTTGAGAATGGTGCGCGCCGTCAGGTAGACCGCCGCGTCGCCGTCCAGCGGCTGGCGCATCACCTGGCCATCATCCCGATAGACGTACGCCAGCGGCAGGTGCGTGTGCCCCACGAAGCAATACAATGTCTCAAAACTGTCAAAATTTTCCGCGGCGGTGAATGGGTCCAGCAGGTATTCCCACACCGGGTTGCGCGGGCTGCCGTGCGCCAGGGTGACTTCGCCGGTCACCAACTTATCCGGCAGGCTTTCCAAAAAGCCGCGGTGCGCGTGGGTTAACTCGCTGCGCAGCCAGCGGATCGACTGCTGCGCCTCCTGGTTGAACGCTTCCAGCGCGATCTGCCCCAGGGCGGCGGCGTCGTGGTTGCCCAGTATGCATAACAGGTTGGGCAGCGAATGGATCACTTCAATGCACTGGTTGGGGTCCGGCCCGTAGCCGACAATATCTCCCAAACACCACACGGCGTCGACGGTTCCGGCGTCCGCGAGCACTGCTTCGAGCGCGGTCAGGTTGGCATGTACATCAGAAAGGACAAGGATTCGCATAAGGGTAGGCTTCAGGGCAGGAAGAAATAGGTTTCAAACTGGCCGGGCTGGGGCTGGTCAAACGTGGAGCTTAAACCGGCGATCACCACCCAGGTGTGGCCCGGTTTGAGCGCGTACGGCTGGCCGTTCTGGTCAAAGAACTGCATCGGGCGCTCCTTGTCCACCGTTTTCCACAAACCCTCGGTCATCACGCCGTCGCGGAAGAACACCGCGCGTTTACCGGCCATGTTATTCCAGATATCAATATTGTGCAGCGTGCGGTTGTACTCCACATAAAACGCGAACAGCACCACCACGTTGTCAAAACCAAGCTGCTGATCGTTGTTGCGGTCGAACAGCGGTATCATGGTCATGTTTTTGTTGTCCTCGTCCATCTGCTCGATCCAGCGCAGGTACTTGCCGCTTTCCGGATCATAGCGCCACTCGCCGCGGTTGAAGCTGGCATACTGTACGCCCAGTTGCACCGCGGGCTGGCCGCCGGCGGGGGGCGCGGGGTTAAACACCAGCCCGGTTAAATCCTGGCGCTCGTTGTCCACGCCGATCTTGGTCATGTAGGCCGAAAGCGAGGCCGTGTCCGCGAAGGTTCCCGCGGCGCTGTGCGGGTCAAAGCCGCAGATCGGTGGGCAGGGCGATTCGGTGTGCGCCAGCGAGCGAATGCCCAGGTACTGCTTGATCGATTCGTCCACCCGCTCATCGGCGCTGCCGTAGGCCATCACGCCCTGGAACATGCGCACCAGTTGCACGTCCACCAGCCGCCCCGAGCGCACCGGCCCGACTTTGGGCGCGTCCTGGCTGTAATACAGGGCGATGAAGCGGTTGATATACTCGCCGATGTAGTATTCAAACACTATGTCCGCCGCGGAGAGGCCCGCGTGCGGCCGCCCGACGACCGGGTAATTGGACACTTTGACCATCACCGGCCGGCGGTCGAGCATTTCGGGGTCGGTCGGCAGCCCGGTGAGCGGATTGATATTCTCACCCTGGGGCTGCGCGCCGGTGTCGATCACAAATGGCGTGGGCGAGGGCACGGCCTCTACCGGCGCGACGGCCGAAGCCACCAGCGTGGCCACCAGGTTTTGGTCCGGGGTCGGGGCAGCCGCGGGCGCCGGCAGGTTCAATGGGCTGCACGCGGCCAGCGCCACGATCTGCGCCAGCAGAACCAGGCAAATGAAAAACTTCTGCACGCTAAAACCACCCCATCGCGCGCTGGATGATCGCTTCGGCAACCCCGGCTTTGCTCATCAATTCCAGCCGCTCCGGCTCGCCGCTGGCAGTAATGAGCACCACGCGGTTGGTGTCCACGTCAAAACCGGCGTCGGTCGCGGTGATATCGTTGGCCGCGATCATATCCAGCCGTTTCTTCTCGAGCTTGTGGCGCGCGTTTTCCAGCACCTGCTGGCTCTCGGCCGCGAAACCGATCACCCGGCAGGGATACCCGGTCTGCGCCTTGCGCTCGGCCACCGCCGCCAGAATATCGTCGGTCGGCTCCAGTTGAATCTGCGGCGCGCCGGCCTCTTTTTTGATCTTCTGTCCCGCGGCCTGCGCCGGGCGAAAATCGGCCACCGCCGCGGCCATGCACAGCAGGTCAGCGCGCGCGGTTTCTTCCAGCACGGCCTGCTGCATCTGCGCCGCGGTCTGCACCGCCACCACTCGCGCCCCGGCTGGAGCGGTCAGGTCGGTCGGCGCGCTGATCAGCACCACCTCGGCGCCCGCATCCAGCGCGGCCTGCGCCAGCGCGTAGCCCTGCTTGCCCGAGGAGCGGTTGGTGATCAGCCGCACCGGGTCGATCGGTTCCTGCGTGCCACCTGCGGTGACCACAACCCGTTTGCCGGCCAGCGGCCCGCCCTGCCCCAGCAGCCAGCGCACCTGCGCCACGATCTCCAGCGGCTCGCTCATTCGCCCCACGCCCACCAGCCCCGAGGCCAAATGCCCCGCCGCCGGGCCGATGAACATCGCGCCCCGCTGGCGCAGCGTTTCCACGTTGGCTTGGGTGGCTGGATGCGCGTACATGCCGCCATCCATCGCCGGGGCAATCACCAGCGGGCAGGTGGCCGCCAGCGCGGTAACGCTCAGCAGATTATCGCCGATGCCGTGCGCCAGCTTGGCCAGCGTGTTGGCGCTGGCCGGTGCAATCAGCAGCAGATCACCCGCGTGCCCCAACCCGATGTGGGTCACGTGGCCTTCGCCGCCCCACAGGTCGGCGTCGGCGTAGGCCTTGCGCCCGGTGACCGACTGGAACGTGAGCGGGGTGACGAACTCCAGCGCGCTTTGGGTCAAAATCACGTCCACCCGCGCGCCGGCCTGGGTCAGTTTGGAAGCCAGGTCGGCGGCTTTGTAGGCCGCGATCGAGCCGGTGACTCCCAGCAGGATATTCTTGTTTGCGATTGGATTGGGCATAGCGTTAGCTGTTCAGCTCCCATAGAATCCGCAGCCCGTCGAGGGTGAGCCAGGGCGCGATGATCTGGATGATCTCGGTTTCGCGCGCCACCACTTCCGACAGCCCGCCGGTGGCAACCACTTTGGTGTCCTCTCCCAATTCGCGCCGGAAACGCGCCACCATGCCCTCCACCATGCACACGTAACCGAACAGCAGCCCGGACTGCATGGCGTGGATCGTGTTGCGCCCGATCACATTCGGCGGGCGCTGCAGGTCGATGGGCGGCAGCTTGGCGGTGCGCTGCGAAAGAGCCTCGGCCGCCAGGTTCACCCCGGCGGTGATGGCGCCGCCCAGGTAATTGCCCTCGCGGTCCAGCGCGTTGAAGGTGGTGGCGGTGCCGAAGTCAATCACGCACGCCGGCCCGCCGTACAGGTGCTGCACCGCCACCGCATCGGCGATGCGGTCGGCGCCTACCGCGCGCGGGTCGTCGTACAGGATGCTAACCCCGGTCTTGAGCTGGTGGTGCACCACCAGCGGGTCGATGTGCAGGTATTCTTTGCAGGCCTGGATGATGCGGCTGGTGATGGGCGGCACCACGGAAGACAGGCAGATGCCGTCAAGCTCGCCGGTATCGCGCCGGGCGTTTTGCAGCAGGCCCAGCATCTGCAGCCCGTACTCGTCGGGCATGCGCTGGTGGTCTGTCGCCAGCCGCCAGCGCGATTCAAGCACGTCGCCGTTGTACAACCCCAGCGTCAGGTTGGTGTTGCCGATATCGATGGTGAGAAGCATGCTGTCTCCAGGGTATGCGGTTTATGCCTTCTGCTTGATCGCGTCGATCACCTCGGCGGCATAATCGTAACGGCCAAACGCGGGCATCAGGTACACGCCCTGCGTGCGGCCTTGCATCTGCTGGATTAATTCTATCGCAATTTGGATACCTGTGCGCGGGCCGTTTTCACCGGCTTCCTGCATGCGCTGCAATATTTCATCCGGGATGAAGACGCCTGGTACTTCGTGCTTGAGGAATGACGCATGCCGGGCGTTGACCAGCGGCAAAATCCCCACCAGTATCGGGATCTGCAGCTCGCCCAATTCATATTCGACCATGTCCAGAAAGGCCAGGGCTTTTTCGGGCTGGTACACCGGCTGGGTCAGGACAAAATCCGCTCCGGCTTTGATCTTGCGCCGCAGGTTTTTGAACTCCGCTTCCGGATCGCTGGGCATCAGGTTCAGCGCGCAGCCGGCGAAGAAACTGGTCGGCTGGCCGATATCCGCCCCGGCGTGATCGACCCCGGTGTTGAAGCTCTGCTTGATCAGCTTGATCAGGCCCGATGGCACCAGGTCGTAGTTGTCCATCGCGTCCGGGTAGTCGCCGATGGCGGTGGGGTCGCCCATCACCACGAACACATTGCGCACCCCCAGCGCGTGCGCGGCCAGCAGATCGCCCTGCACGCGCAGCAGGTTGCGGCCGCGGGTGGGGAAGTGCAACACCGTCTCCACGCCAATCCGGCGCTGGATCAGGCTGCAGACCGCCCACGGGCTCATGCGCATGCG
>CALDSL010000313.1 GCA_937920255.1 uncultured Anaerolineaceae bacterium
CTGCGGGTGGGTGGCCAGCAGCCGCTGCACTGCGGCGCCGCGCCGCGCGCTCTGCTGGCCGGCCTGAGCGACGCCGAAGTGCGCGACTACGCCGAGCGTACCGGTCTGCCGGCCTTTACCGAACACACCATCACCCACATCGACCAACTGCTGGAAGATGTGCGCTGCACCCGGCGCGAAGGGTTTGTGTTCAGCCAGGATGACATGACCCGCGGCATCGCCGCGGTGGGCGCGCCGGTGTACGACCACACCGGCAGCGTTATCGCTTCGCTCAGCCTCAGCGGCTTGAGCAACCATTACGACACCGAGCGCGTAGCCGTGCTGGGAAGCCTGGTGGCCCGGGCGGGCGGCCGGCTTTCCCGCCAGTTTGGCTATCGCGCTCCGCTGCCTCAACCTTAATTGATCTGCTCCAGAAAGGAACGCAATCATGAGCCTCTATAATGGACCCCTGCACGAAATGGTAGAAACCACCCCCACCGACTACTGGAATGATTCCTGCTCGGTGCAGGAACTGACCTACGCGATTGAACGCGGAGCGGTGGGCGCGACCACCAATCCCACCATCGTGGGTGAAGTGCTCAAGAAAGAGATGCACCTGTGGAAAGACCGTATTCAGGCCATTATCGCCGAGAACCCAGGTTGGAGCGAAGACCAGGTGGCCTGGCAGTTGATTGAGGAAATGGCGGTGAAAGGCGCCGAGCTGCTCTACCCGGTGCACCAGCGTGAGAACTGCAAGAAGGGCCGCATTTCTATTCAGACCAACCCGACGCTGTACCGCAACGCCGAAGCCATCACCCGCCAGGCGGTGCATTTTTCCGGCCTGGCGCCCAACATGCAGGTCAAGATCCCGGCCACCAAAGCCGGCATCGCCGCCATTGAAGAGGTCACGTTCCAGGGCGTGAGCATCAACGCCACCGTCAGCTTTTGCGTGCCCCAGGCTGTCGCCGTGGCCGAGGCAGTGGAACGCGGCTTGAACCGCCGCGCCGCCGCCGGCCTGTCGCTGGACAGCGTGAACCCGGTGTGCACCATCATGGTCGGCCGCCTGGATGACTGGATGAACGTGCTGGTCAAGCGCGATAACATCGTGGCCCGGCCGGATGCCCCAAGTTGGGCCGGCGTGGCCGCGTTCAAACGCGCGTACGGCATTTTCCAGGAGCGAGGCTACCGCGCCCGGCTGCTGGCCGCGGCCTACCGCCATCAGTTGCACTGGACCGAATTTGTGGGCGGCGACGTAATCCTGACCATGCCGTATGCATGGCAGGTGCGCTTCAACAACTCCGGCATTCCGGTGCAGGAAGCGATGAGCCGCCCGGTGCCGCAGCCGGTGCTGGACGAGTTGCAGACGCGCTTCCCGGATTTCCGCCGCGCCTACGAACCCGATGGCCTGACCGTGGACGAGTTCGACAGCTTTGGCCCCACCGCGCGCACCCTGCGCTCATTTATCAGTTCGTATCACGACTTGCAGGCCACCATCCGCGATATGATGATCCCCGATCCGGACGTGAAGCAGAAGTAAAGTGTGGGCCGGCTTCTAAAAAAAATCTGGGCGTGCCTGCTTGCAGGCACGCCCAGATTTTTTTAGAAGCTTATCCAAAGATTAAGTCTAACACCCAATACATCCCCGCGCCGACCAGGGCGGTGAGGGGAATGGTCAGCAGCCAGGCGACGGCGATTTCCTGTGCCACGCCCCAGCGCACGCGGTTGGCGCGTTCGCCCGCGCCCACGCCCATCACCGCCGAGCTGACCACCTGCGTGGTGCTCACCGGGCCGCCGACCAGCGACGCGCCCAG
>CALDSL010000314.1 GCA_937920255.1 uncultured Anaerolineaceae bacterium
ACGAGCAGATGGGTCAAAAAACCACCTGCTCGTTTTTATTTACCGTGAAAACGGTTATAATATAAGTCAATATTACACCCCACCGTTCGGTTGGGAATTGAAAACAGCCCGGGACGGCAGTCCTGGTCGGTCTTCAGTCCCTGACCGAGTGGGGCAACCATAGAGAGGGATATAGATATATGCAACCAACAGCCAAGCAGTTTTCTGCCCAGGTTGGTGACAAGACCGTCACCTTCGAAACGGGCAGGCTGGCCCAACAGGCCGGCGGTGCAGTCACCGTGCGAGTAGGTGACTCAATTGTATTTGCCGCGGCAACCATGTCGCAAACCACGCGGGAATCGCAAGATTTCTTCCCGCTCACTGTCGATTACGAAGAGCGCATGTACGCCGGCGGGCGCATTCCGGGTTCTTTCTTCCGCCGTGAAGGCCGCCCGAGCGAGGACGCCATCCTCACCGCGCGCCTGACCGACCGCCCATTGCGCCCCCTGTTCAACAAGGACATCCGCAACGACGTCCAGGTGATCATGTTCTCCATCTCGGCGGACCAGATCAACCCGCTGGATATCATGGCCATCAACGCCGCTTCGTGCGCGATCATGATTTCAGACATCCCCTGGGGCGGCCCGGTGGGCGCGGTGCGCATTGGGCGCATCGACGGCAATTTTGTCGTCAACCCCACCTTTGATGAGATGGACCGCTCCGATATGGACCTGCGCCTGGCCGGCACGCGCGATGCGATCCTGATGGTCGAATGCGGCGCGCAGGAAGTACCGGATGACGTGATGGTGCAGGCCCTGATGTTCGGCCACCAATCACTGCAGCCGTTGATCGACGCGCAGTTGAAGATGGCCGAAGAAGTCGGCAAACCCAAGCGCGAAGTGCCGCTGTTCAGCCACGATGCGGCCATCATGCAGTCCGTGTTCGAGCGCGTGGAGCGCGAGATCAACGCCGCGCTGGACGCTCCGCACTCCAAAGCCGAGCTCAACACAACCATGTCCCAACTGGAAGAAACAATCGTCGCCGAAATGGCCGGCGAAGATGTGGAAAAAGTGGGCGAGATCAAGGCTGGATTCGAGGACGCCATGAAGCGCGTCGTGCGCCGCCGCATCCTCGAGCAGGGCAAGCGCCCCGACGGCCGCGCCCCCACCGAGGTACGCCCGATCTGGTGCGACGTGGGCGTCAGTCCGCGCGCGCACGGCTCCGGCCTGTTCACCCGCGGCGAAACACAGGTGCTGACCCTGGCCACCCTGGGCACCCCCAAAGAAGCCCAGGAACTCGACACCCTGGTCCCGACCGACTCCAAGCGCTACATGCACCACTACAACTTCCCGCCCTACTCCACCGGTGAGACCAAACCGCTGCGCGGTTCGTCCCGGCGTGAGATCGGCCACGGGGCGTTGGCGGAGCGCGCGCTCCTGCCGGTCATCCCCCCGGAAGATGTATTCCCCTATACGCTGCGCCTGGTTTCCGAAGTGCTGGCCTCCAACGGCTCATCATCGATGGGCTCGGTGTGCGGCTCGACCCTGGCGCTGATGGACACCGGCGTACCGATCAAAGCCCCGGTTTCGGGCGTGGCCATGGGCCTGGTTAAAGAAGGCGACCAGTACATGATCCTCACCGACATCCAGGGCATCGAAGACCACCTGGGTGACATGGACTTCAAAGTCGCCGGAACCGATAAGGGCATCACCGCCCTGCAGATGGACATCAAGATCGCCGGCATCACCGCCGAGATCATGTCCAACGCGCTGCAGCAGGCCAAGCAGGCGCGCCGTGAAATCCTGGACAAGATGCTGGATGTGATCCCCGCGCCGCGGTCAGAACTGAAACCGCACGCGCCGCGCATCACCATCGTCAAGGTTCCGATCGATAAGATCGGCGCGATCATCGGCCCAGGCGGCAAGAATATCCGCGCGCTGCAGGAAGAAACCGGCACCAAGATCGACATCGACGATGACGGTACCGTTTACATCGCTGCGGTTGAAGGCGAGGGTGAGGCCCGCGCGCGCGAGCGCATCGAGGCGCTGACTGAAACCCCGCAGATCGGCCGCATCTACACCGGCAAAGTCGTGCGCATCGCCGACTTTGGCGCGTTTATCGAAATCCTGCCCAACGTCGACGGCATGGTGCACATCTCGCAGCTCGACAGCGAGCGGGTGGAGCGCGTGGAAGACGTGGTGCAGATGGGCGATGAACTGACCGTCATGGTCACCGATATCGACCCGCAGGGTAAGATCCGCCTTTCGCGCCAGGCCGTTCTCGAAGGCTGGACGGCGGAGGAAGCCCAGGAACGTGACCGCGGCGGACGCAAGCCCGGCGGAGGCGGTGGTGGTGACCGTGGTGGTCGCCCCGGTGGCGGTGATCGCGGCGGCAATCGCGGCGGACGTCCCGGCGGTGGTGATCGTGGTGGCAACCGCGGCGACCGCGGCGGCGATCGCGGTGGGCGCCGGTACTAAAATACCGCAAGCGTATGTAGAGGAGATGGGCAACCATCTCCTCTTTTTTTATTGACTTTCCCCCACGAGAAAGCGTACCGTTTCAGGTTGTAATTTTTATACTGTTGCCCTATACTTACCTTAATGAAGTGAGTTCCATAACCATTTATCGGTAAGCTGATCTCCTGGTAACGAGTGGTTGAAATCGACGCACATGCATTCGATCACGTTCTCTCATATTCGAAAGGAGTATTGAACTATGGCCAGTATCATCGACATTGAAGGCGTTGGACAGGCATATGCAAAAAAGCTCACCGCAGCCGGTGTCACCACCGTTGAAAAGCTGCTCAGCAAGGGCTGCACGCCGCAGGGGCGCAAAGAAATTGAAGCGCAGACCGGAATTGACCACGACCTGATTTTGCAATGGGTCAACCATGCTGACCTGTTCCGCATTAAGGGCGTCGGTTCAGAATACTCAGACCTGCTGGAAGCCGCCGGCGTGGATACCGTGCCCGAACTGGCCCAGCGCGTCGGTGAGAACCTGCACAAAAAACTGATGGAAATTAACCAGCAGAAGAAGATCGTTCGCCAGCTTCCCACCGTCGCGCAAGTTGTCGGCTGGGTGGAGCAGGCCAAGAAATTGCCGCGCGTCATCAGCTATTAAGCCTGATGGCTGATGTTTGCATTGTGCGGGCTGTGAATCTCACAGCCCGTTCATTTTGATTCGAGAATAATCATGAAAAAGCTATTCTTCTGTCTTTGCCTGGTATGTGTGATTTTGACCAGCGCCTGCGCGCAACGCCCTGCGCAACTGGCCGCAGCGCAGATCGAATCGACGCCGCGGTTGCTGGTGATGACCGCATTCAGCCCGGAAAGCAAACAACTGCTGGAAGATGCCCAAATTATCCAGCGCTTCACCATCAACGGCCGCACGGCGCATGTGGGTACGCTGTACGGAAACCCGGTCGTGCTGGCGCAAAGCGGGGTGAGCATGGTCAATGCCGCCATGAGCGCGCAAAGCCTGCTGGACCGGTTTGAGATCACGGCAATCGTCTTTACCGGGATCGCCGGAGGGGTCAACCCGGACCTGCACGTCGGCGATGTGGTCATACCGGCGGAGTGGATGCAGTACCAGGAAAGTCACTTTGCGCGCCAGGTAGGCGACGGTTGGAACGTTGGCAGCGCCACGCGCGCCTACGGCAATTATGGCATGATCTTCCCACAGCCGGTTGGCGTGACCTCCAACGCCCACCCGCTGAAAGAGAAGAGTATCTTCATTTTCAAAGCCGACCCCGGTTTGCTGGAAATCGCCGAACAGGCCGTCACTTCCGCCGAGCTTGACCGCTGCGTGGCCTTGAGTGTTGGCTGCCTGACCGAAACGCCCAAGATCGTCACCGGCGGGCGCGGCGTGAGCGGCCCGACGTTTGTGGATAACGCCGACTACCGCGAATGGGTGTGGGCAACCTTCAAGGCCGACGCGCTGGATATGGAAAGCGCGGCTGTCGCCCATGTTGCCTACACGAATGATGTTCCGTTTATCGCCTTTCGCTCCCTGTCGGACCTGGCCGGTGGCGGACCGGGCGAGAACGAACTGCCGTATTTCTTCACGCTCGCCGCGCGCAACTCGGCGCGCGCGGTGAAAGCTTTTCTGACCGCATATGCGGCTCAGGTAAACAAATAAGGAGGAGCGACACATGCGCGACCCAACTACCCTTGCCCTGCCGGGCAGAACCAAGCCGTATGTGATGGCCCACCGCGGCAACCGCGCGCTATTTCCCGAAAACACGCTGGCGTCATTTCAACGCGCGCTGGACGACGGCGCCGATATCATCGAGACCGATCTGCACCTCACAGCAGATGGCGTGATCGTCTGTATCCACGATGGCACGGTCGACCGCACCACCGATGGCAGCGGCCCGGTGGCCGAAAAAACGCTGGCCGAGCTCAAGCGCCTTAACGCAGCTCACGGCTGGAATGCCGTACCCGCGCAGGAGATTCTCACCCTGGCCGAGCTGGCGGCGATCCTGCCACGCGACGTAGCCCTGGGCCTGGAGTTGAAGACCGACAGCTTTCTCGAACCAGCCGTATGCCAGCAACTGGCCGCGGAACTGGAGCAGCACGGTATTCGCGACCGCAGCTTTGTGCTCTCGTTTTCGCTGGCGCGCATCCGCGCGGTGAAAGCCCACGCGCCGGATGTTCCCATTGGGCTGATCACCATGTCGCATTATCTACCCCCTGCTAATATGGAAATGGTGGGTCCATTCTGGCCGCTGGCAGTGGCAAACCCGCTGTATGGCTGGCTGGCGCACCGCCGCGGGCAATTCTTCTGCCCGCTGGACCCGACCCCCGACCGGCGATTATGGCTGTACCGCCTGCTGGGCGCGGATGCCATCCTGACCGACAACCCGGGAGAAACCGTGCGGCGGCTGGGGCGGTAACAACCATTTTGAAGGGATCACCATCTATACTATAATCATGCTAACAAAACGAGCGTAAAGAAACCTACTGGTAGGGAGTAAGAACCGTGGCAGACTGGCAAAGTGTAATCGCGCATTACGCACATAATATTGAAGAACACTTCGATCAACTAAAAAACCGCATGGCCGAGCGCCTGGGACGTGAGAAAATCAAAATTGTCACGTACCGTGGCTATGGCACCCAGAAACGGCTGTACCTCAAAGGGCGCGTACTGGAGGATAAAGGTATCCCACCTGCAGAGGCGAACGATCACCTGTGGGAAAACCTGGTCAATATGTACCGGCGCATTGAAAGCGACGAAATCCCATACGCGCGGCTGCTGGTGCGCTTTGATGGTCGTGAACAAGAAGTGCAGGCCAACGAGGAAGGTTTTTTTGAGGTGTGGATTGAGCCCGAAAAGCCGCTGCCCACAGACCGTATCTGGCACGAAGTCCATCTACGGCTGATCGACCCGCCCGGGGATGAGAGCAATGTGCCGGTGGAGGCCATGGGTGAGGTCTTTGTTCCACCCGCAACCGCGCAGTTTGCAGTGATCAGCGACATCGACGACACCGTCCTTATATCCGACGCGACTCACATGTTGCGCGCCGCGCGCAATGTATTCCTCGGAAACGCGCGCACGCGCCTTCCCTTCCCCGGCGTGGCAGCCTTTTATCGCGCGCTGCTCGACGGGCCGCGCGGCAATGCGCTCAACCCGCTGTTTTACGTTTCGTCCAGCCCATGGAATTTCTACGACCTGCTGTCGGAATTTTTCCACCTGCAAAACATCCCGCTTGGGCCAATTTTATTCCTGCGTGATTGGGGTTTAACGGAAAATGAACTGCTGCCGCTCAAGAACCAGGAATATAAGCTGGGCGTAATCCGCCAGATGATGGATTTTTATCCCGAGCTGCCCTTTATCCTGATCGGCGACAGCGGGCAGGAAGACCCCGAGATCTATGAACGCATCACCGGCGAATACCCCGACCGCGTGCTGGCCGTCTACATCCGCAATGTGGTGCACGATCTAAAACGGCCCGAAGCGGTGCGCGCCCTGGCCGAGAAAGTGATCAAGGCTCGCAGCACGCTGATCCTCGCGGATGATACCCTTTCCATCGCGCGTCATGCCGCCAGCCAGGGCTGGATCGCCCCGGAAGCGCTGCACGCCATCGCGTTTGAAAAAGACAAGGACACTGCCCCGCCCACCGCGGTGGAAAAGTTGCTGGGCGAAGACGAAAAACCCGAAGCGCCGACGGTGGTGGTGGAAGAAGGCTCGCCTGCCCAGAATATTGAGCTGGTGGAAGGCGAAGGCATCGAACAGGCGATGCAGAAGAGCAAAGAAGAAGGCCAAAAACCGCCCACGGTGATCGTCCAGCCGGAAGGCAAGACCGCGCAAGGCAAGAATCCCGCCATCAAAGGCGACCAACCGCAAGGAGAGAATTGAGAATGCAATACCGACCGCTCGGAAAGTCTGGTGTACTCGTATCGGCCATTGGCCTGGGCGGCAACCGCCTAGGCCTGGAAGGCAAAGTTTCGCAGGATGAGGTCAACCGCATCATCGACGCGGCGCACGACGCCGGGATCAACTTCATCGATTCGGCCAATGTGTACACCTCTGGTCGATCAGAAGAAACCTTGGGCGTAGCGCTCAAGGGCCGCTGGGACCGGTTTGTCCTGGCTACCAAGTTTTCGATGAAAACCGGTGACGGCCCCAATGACCGCGGCGCTTCGCGTTATCACATGATGAACGCGCTGGAAGACAGCCTGCGCCGGCTGCAGAGCGACCACAT